>DASTJG010000338.1:0-30722 GCA_035716785.1 Anaerolineales bacterium | reverse complement strand
TTCGTTTGTGTATTTGCGCATGCTGGCCTGGATGTTTTGAATGCGCTGGTCACCACCCGGTTTCTCAAGATACACTTCGGGGAACGTTAAATGCAATGTAGATGGCGCCTCGCCAACGATCTTTTCAACTTCATGCCAGTATTCAGGCTGGGAGGTGAACTGGTCACAGGCAATGACCGCCCACCTGGTCAGGTCCGTGCCAGGTTTGGGAAGATACACTTGCGGGATTTGAATACCGATATCACTGATGATTTTCATTACGTCTCCATAAATTTAGTTTCAGAAGCCTTGCGATCTCTCCGCAAGGCTTTGTATGGACATGTTCTTTAAAGAATAAAACGACGAAGCAACCTCCAAATCAGCCGAGATTACTTCGTCGGGACCCCGAAAATCATCGGGGCAGACATATACCCTGACATATCACCTGTTACACAGGCTGCATATTCTTGGCAAAGTTGATCAGCTTCTCCGCCACTTCCGCGCCGACGCGCGCCTGGGCTTCCTTCGTCCCTGCACCGATATGGGGGGAAGCGATCACATTCTCGAGCTTGAGCAGCTTCCAGTCTGTAGGAGGTTCTTCCACAAAGACATCCAGCGCTGCCCCCGCGACCTTGCCGCTGGTCAATGCTTCGTAGAGTGCGTCTTCATTGACGACGCCGCCACGCGCGCAGTTGATAATGCGCACGCCATCTTTCATTTTAGCAAATTCTTCCGCGCCGAGGATGTTGGTGGTCTCTTTATTTTTGGGTATATGCAGGCTGATGTAATCTGCCTGGGCAAGCAGTTCATCCAGCGTAACCAGCTTGGTGCCATTCGGAGAACTTATATAGGGGTCATACGCGATGACCTTCATACCAAGAGCTGTGGCGCGCTTTGCCGTTTCATGACCGATATTTCCATAACCAATGATACCGAGAGTTTTACCGCCAATTTCATCGCCGGTAAAAGATTTCTTATCCCACTTTTCAGCTTTCATCGTGGCAGATGCCTTATAAAGAGAGCGCGCCAACATTAACATATAACCGATGACAAGTTCTGCTACAGAAGCAGCGTTGGCAAACGGAGTGTTCATGACAACAATACCCTTGGACTTGGCATATTCGTGGTCAATGGTGTCGAGACCCGCGCCGCCGCGCACGATCACCTTGAGGTTCGGACAAACATCGATCAACGGCTGCCGGACCTTGGTCCGCGAGCGAACGACCATCCCATCATAGGCCGGCAGAACAGTCATGAGTTCTTCCGGGGTGATGTCGTCGCGCACGTCCACAGTTAATCCGGCAGCCCGCATCTGTTCGATGTATTCCTGCTCCGTCTTATCACAAATCAGAATTTTCATTGCTATTCTCCTTGGCTGGAATAATAACAGAGACCTCTCCGCCACACCGGCCGATCTCTATTTCTCAATAGTGAAGGTATTCACAAAGTATTTTACTTATGGTAAAACCCTTTGTCAACGACATAAATCAGGTATGAAAAGTGCAAATCGTTCATGGTGCTTTGTCTGACAAAAAGATATAATAAAATGAAGTATTATAATTTGTCTATATGAGTATCTGCGCGATTTGCGCATTTGTCAACCCATCAACATAGGAGTGAATTCAATGTCCAATCCTAAGCGCGTCTTCAACTTCAATCCGGGTCCTGCGACACTGCCACTCGAGGTCCTCGAAAAAGCGCAGGCTGAATTGCTTGATTTCAAAGGCACTGGTATGTCTGTGATGGAGATCAGCCATCGTTCGAAGGAATTCGAGTCTGTGATCCAGACTGCTGAAGCGGATCTGCGTGAATTGTACAGCATTCCCGCTAACTATAAGATCATGTTCCTGCAAGGCGGTGCCTCTCTGCAATTTGCAATGGTACCCATGAACTTGCGCGCGGCGGGTGTTTCTGCCGATTATATTGTGACCGGTTCCTGGAGCAAGACCGCTTTCAAGGAAGCGACGAAACTCGGCGCGACGCGCGCGGCTGCCAATACCGAGAAGGAAGGTTTCAAGTGCCTGCCTGCCAGCCTGGACCTGGACCCGAAGGCCGCCTACCTGCACTTCACCTCCAATGAAACCATTCACGGTGTGGAATTCTTCACCGAGCCAACACCTCCTGCCGGAGTTCCCCTGGTTTGTGATGCATCATCTGATTTTATCAGTCATCCTGTTGACATTTCCAAATACGCCCTGATGTATGCCGGCGCGCAGAAGAACGCAGGTCCTGCGGGTGTTGTTGTGGCTATCGCTCGCGACGACATCCTCGAGCGCACCCCTGCCAACCTGCCTGTCATGCTCGATTACAAAGCTCTGGCAGCCAGCGGATCTCTGCATAACACTCCGCCCGCTTTTGCGATCTACATCGTGGGGCTCGTGTTCCAGTGGGCAAAGAAGCTTGGCGGTTTAGCTGAAATCGAAAAGATCAACCGCAGGAAAGCCGAATTGATCTACAAGGCAATCGATGAAAGCGGCGGCTTCTATCGCGGTCACGCTGTGCCCGAAGCACGCTCCGTCATGAATATTCCCTTCCGCCTGCCCTCCGAGGAATTGGAAGATGCCTTTGTCAAGGAAGCCAAGAGCAACGGCTTGATCGGTCTCAAGGGACATCGCTCCGTTGGCGGCATGCGCGCTTCCATCTACAATGCGATGACCGTTGCCGGCGCCGAGGAACTGGTCAGGTTCATGAAGGAATTCCAGAAGAAGAACGGATAATTACATGTCGTTGCGAGGAGCCTCGCGCTGAGCGGAGCGCAGACGAAGTGCGGACGACGAAGCAATCTCATTATTAAACGGGAGATTGCTTCGCCTACGGCTCGCAATGACATACAGAATTGCAATCCAATTGCCCGTCTTCACTCGAAGGCGGGCTTTTTCTTTTGGTTATAATAGCCCGGTGGATTTCTTTCTCCCGGAAGATCATCTGCAACGGATGACACCTGAAGAGACGCGGATCACAGCGCTCGCCGCTGAACCCTACCCGGATGGTTATCGTTTGCGCGTCAACATCGAGATCACACCGTTCCAGAAGCGGCCTCATCTCGAGATCTTGCTCAAGGATGCAGATGATAATGAAATTGCATCCACCAGCATTATCGAACCGATGAGTTGGAGGCTTGAGTTCACCATGCATGTACGCGATGAGTTGAATAATCCATATACTTTGGAAGCCAGGCTTTTTTATCCAGATGGACCGGCGGCCGAGCTGAAATCGTTTTCATTCGATATCAAACCACCCTCCACATCCTGAAAGCCTGAGACTGGTCCCTTTAAGCAATATTTTCCATGCCGAAAACATTCCCCCACATCCCCGCGCTGAAAATTATTTTATGCCTTGTCATTCTGTCACTGCTCGGCTGTTCGCAGCAAGTGACGGCAACACCTGAAACTGTAGCGGAGCCAGCCACGCCAACCGAAGATTTTATCCCGGTTGTTCAAAAGAACGCGCGCGAGATCGTCATCTTCTCTTATGAAGAAGATGGCTATGCTCATCTCTTCACCTACATCCCGGATAAGATGCCTCTCACGCGCATTACCTACGGAGATTGGGACGATATCACGCCTTTCCCCAGCCCGGATGGGGAAAAGCTCGCATTTGCATCCAATCGCGGTGGGTTTTGGGATTTATATCTCCTTGATCTGTCGAGCGGAGATGTGACGCAACTCACCGACACACCTGAGTACGAAGGCGCGCCGACGTGGTCACCCGATGGATCCTACCTGGCATTCGAAGCCTACGAGAATGAAAACCTGAACATCATTGTGGGACCCGTCAGTGATCCATTAAGTGATGTGATCCATTTGACCACTTCTCCTGCCTCCGACCACTCTCCTGCCTGGGCGCCGGATGGCCGTCATATTGCGTTTATTTCGGATGGCGATGTCATTCTTGCAGACCTGGATAAATCAGACGGCGATCGTTTTCAAAACTTAAGCAACACAGGGCTTGCCTCCGAATCGCATCCGGTCTGGTCACCCGATGGAACACGGCTGGCGTGGGCATCTGAATCGCAAACCATGGGACAAAGCGGTATCTATGTTTGGCATGCATCTCGAAATGTCCCTGGTTCCTGGATCGGGCCCGGAAACTGGCCTGCCTGGAATGCTGCCGGGGATCAGATCATCACAACGTTTGCCGCACCGAACAGCACATACATTACCACCTACACACCCGATGGAAAATTGCTTCAGGCACTCACTCCCTTCCCTGCCCCGATCCTGCGTGGATTGATCTGGGGAAACCTGATCATGCCCGACGAGCTGCCTGGCAAGTTCCAGCAATCTGCGGATCTCACTCCTGCTTCGCTCTGGGCAGCAGATGGAGAATCTGTTTCTGAAGGCGTAGCCGACCGCTGGAAGCTCGTCGATTTGAAGGATGTGCAGGCGCCTTATCCGCAAATCCACGATCTTGCGGATGAAGCCTTCAACGCGTTACGTGAACGTGTCGTCAACGAGGTCGGTTGGGACGCTCTTGCAGCTCTGGAGAACGCGTTCGTTCCGATCACCTCTTCACTTGACCCTGGCTTCGGGGAAGACTGGCTTTATACCGGGCGTGCCTTTGCGATCAACTCATTGATGACCAATGCCGGCTGGATGGTTGCCGTACGTGAAGATTTCGGCGCGCAGACCTATTGGCGTTTATATTTGCGCGCCCAATTACAGGATGGTTCGCTGGGTGAACCTCTGCGGGATACACCCTGGGATTTGTCTGCCCGCTATGATCTTGATCCCAGGTACTACGAACAAGGTGGAAAGTACAGCGATGTGCCACCTGGTTACTGGGTGGATGTGACTTCCCTGGCGCTTCAATATGGATGGGACCGCGTACCTGCCCTGCCCAACTGGCGTACGTTCTATCGCGGTGCTCGCTTTACCGAGTTCGTGCTCACCGGCGGACTGGACTGGTATGCGGCCATGCTTCAAATCTACCCGCCTGATGTGCTGGTCACACCGACAAAAGTGCTTCCCCCAACGCTCACACCCACGCGGACGCCCTCGCCAACCCCAACGCGCATTCCCACACGTACCCGCCGTCCGACCATTACGCCGGGTCCAAGCCCTACTGCGACCGGTACACCCACGCCTTCGAACACGCCATTACCGCCAACACCAACATCCACCCCACCGACGATCATTCCATGAAAAGACGGATTATGTCATTGCGAGAAGCCGCCATGGGTTGTAGGGGTGCAACAAGTTGCGCCCGGCGGCGACAAAGCAATCTCCTGTTATTGATGATATTACTCCTCGCCTCCTGCGCTCCTCTTACAACAGTGTCGGAAACGGGATCCACTCCAACGGCGGTGGTCGCCGGAGACGCGGCAACCGAATCTCCGGCTGCGAGCGAAGCGCAGGTCAAGCCAACCATCGTGCCGTTCCGGTTCGTTCTCCCCACTCCGGGCGCGGAACCGGTCTCGGGCTGGCGCCCGCCTCTCTATCCGGTGCCCTGGGCGGTTTCCGCGTACGATCATTTTTATTTCGCTCGGCCGATCGCCGCGGATAATGTCAACTGGCCCCTCGCGGAATACCGTTATGGAGGCACATTTTTCGCCAATGTTGTACACACCGGTGTGGATATCGACGCGAATAAAGGCACGGAAATCCTAGCTGCTGGCCCGGGCACGATCGTTTCAGCGGGCTGGGGGCTGTACACCGAAGTTGAGGGTGATATCTCTGACCCCTACGGGCAGGCCGTCGTCATCCACCATGATTTTGGATACAAGGGGCAGGCGCTTTATACCGTCTACGCTCACATGAGTAAGATCATTGCGGTGGTTGGCCAGCATGTGGAAACCGGTGATGTGCTGGGTCTGGTCGGCGATACCGGCGCGACGACGGGTCCGCATTTGCATTTTGAAATTCGTCTGGGCAGGAACACTTTTTACACCACGTACAATCCGGAACTATGGGTGGCTCCGCCGCAGGGCTGGGGTATTTTGGTTGGACAAATCAAGGATGAAAAAGGCGAACTGATCAATCAATATCCCATCGAAGTGCGACCGCTGCCCTCTGGATCGCCCGTACGCAAAGTGCTGACGTATGCAATGGGTGCTGTGAACGCCGATCCGTATTACCAGGAAAACATGATACTGAGCGATCTGCCCGCAGGACTGTACAAGATTACTTTCGAGTTCAACGAAAAACGGCATCAATTCTGGGTGGACATTTATCCTGGTCAGGTAACCTACTTCACCTTCAACGAAAAGAAGGGTTTTCAGGCTGCTACACCGCCTGTGCCCACGCTGGATTTCCTGCCCAGGACGGCCACTCCGACGGTTACCCCTAAACCACGTAAGTAACAACCGACAGAAATCCCTTCATATACACTTTTATCAACCCAGGCACTTGAAACCTGGCACCCGTCGCCCGCGACCTGACACTTGACGTCCAGAACATCTGTGCTATACTTTCGCCATAATCAGACCTGTACACTAGTATTTGGAGAATAAACCATGTCCCCTCGAAAATCAAAAGCCGCTGCAGCCGAAGAACAGATCGCAACACCATCCAGCAGCAGAAATGTGGACGGTGCCAAGCGCGCTGTGCTTGATAAAGCCGTCGGCGATATCCTCAAACGCTACGGCGACGGTTCCATTGTCCGCCTGGGTGAAGCTCACTTTATGCAAACGGAAGTCTTTTCCACCGGTTCATTATCGCTTGATATTGCACTTGGTGCAGGCGGCATTCCGCGTGGACGCGTGACCGAGATCTACGGCCCGGAAGGCTCAGGTAAGACGACCGTTTGTTTGCACACGGTCGCCGAGGCTCAAAAATTGGGCGGCGTGGCTGCCTTTATTGATATGGAACATGCCCTCGACCCGGTGTACGCGGCGCGCGTCGGCGTGGACATCGATAACCTGCTCGTCTCGCAACCCGATACCGGTGAACAGGCACTCGAGATCACCGAAACCCTTGTCCGCTCTGGCGGCATCGATGTGGTCGTCATTGACTCGGTTGCTGCGCTGGTCCCCCGTTCTGAAATTGAAGGCGACATGGGCGACTCGACTATGGGCGTGCAGGCCCGTTTGATGTCTCAGGCACTACGCAAGCTCTCGGGGGCGATCAATCAAACCAAGACTGCTGTTATTTTTACAAATCAATTGCGCCAGAAGATCGGCGTGATGTTCGGCAACCCCGAAACGACTACTGGTGGACAGGCGCTCAAGTTCTATGCATCCGTTCGTCTCGACGTGCGCCGCATTCAGGCCATCAAGGTTGGTGATGAAGTCATCGGCAATCGCACACGCGTCAAAGTGGTCAAGAATAAAATTGCTCCGCCGTTCCGTACGGCCGAGTTCGACATCATGTTCAATGAAGGCATTTCGAAATCAGGGGATGTGCTCGACCTTGCCACTAAATTTGAAGTCGTTCAAAAGCGCGGCGCCTTCTTCTCGTATGGCGATATCCGTCTCGGTCAGGGACGTGAAAATGCCAAAGAGTATTTGCGCCAAAACCTGGACCTGATGGGCGAGATCGACACGGTCATTCGACAGAAAGCCTTGAGCGGTGAGATCGCTCTTCCGCTCGAAATTGGTGGAGATGACTCCGACGGCGGCGTCACCGCTCTCGAAGAAGAAGTGTAAGCGAAGCAATCCTGTGGATAAAATAAATGCCCTGCTGGGGCGACCCGATGGGTCGCCCCTTTTTTATGATGAATAGACGTTCCCTTCTCAGTCGAAGATCCCGCGCCGAGCGGGACCGGTTGTTTCTCGCCGTTATCTCGATTCTTTTCTTCGCTGCCGCGTGCTCCCCGGCTTCCACACCGACTCCCTTTATCCCACCCACGGCTCAGGTTCCGCTGATCGAACCGACCTTCATCATCCAACCGACTCAGGCAAGGGTTGTGATTCAGTCCACTCCCCTTCCGACAATCGTTCCTACGGTGGACCCGGAAGACTGCTCCAGTAATCTCACGTTCGTCGAAGACATCACAATTCCTGATAACACCACCACAACATTTGGCTCGGCGATCGACAAACAATGGCTGGTCCAAAACAGCGGCACCTGTCACTGGAACTCCGATTATCGTTTGAAACACATCGGCGGCGCGGCTCTCGGCGCGCCCGAGGAAGTCGCCCTCTATCCCGCCCGCGCCGGCACGCAGGTAACCATCCAAATCCTGTTCACCGCGCCGTTCACCGAAGGTGTGTACGAAAGCGCCTGGCAGGCCATCGACGCAGACGGGAACGCCTTTGGCGACCCAATCTATATCAGAGTCATTGTTCAATAGTCCATCTGCATAAACAGTTCATCAAAACCATAGGCCACCTCATGAACAATCAGAATATTCCATCTACCATCATTTCCATGGAATGTGCCGCCCTCGAGCGCTGGATCCACGGTGATCCTTCCGGCTTTCTCGAGATCAGCGCGCCCGATGTCGTTTACTTCGATCCCTACCGAGAGAAGCGGATCGATGGTCTGGAGGCTCTGACCGCCCTGTACAAGGAACTCTGGGGACAGATTCAACTGGATCGGTTTGAGCTGTTGAATCCCCTGGTGCAGGTCATCGGCGATGCTGCCGTGTTAACGTTCAATTATGTTTCCTACAACGGGGAAACGCCATCGCGCTGGAACTGTACGGAAGTCTATCGCAGGGATGGCGATTGTTGGCAGATCATTCAAACACACTGGTCGTACACACAGAGAGTTTGACCCAATGACCAAAATCGATGACTACCGCCAGGCGCTGCAAAAACTGGACAACTGGATTCCTTTCCTACGGAAAGAGTCCGGGCTGCCGGGTCCGCGTGGAAATTTAGAGTTAGCGCACGCGGTTGCCCAGCAGGGAAATAAAGAAAAATTTGAGCAGCTTCTCTCTTTCCCGGCTGAAGAAAATACGCCGGAAGTGTTCCTGGTCTTTTGCGGCGTGATTGGGTTCGGAAGATTGGCAGCCTGCGAACCGGGACTATTTGACCGGTTACGTCCATATGCTTCTGATACGCGCTGGCGCGTGCGCGAAGCCGTGGCAACCGGGCTGCAACTGGCTGGTGATCAGGATATGAGCCTGTTGCTGAAAGAAATGAAAAAGTGGGACAAAGGAAACTGGTACGAGAAACGCGCCGTCGCAGCCGCTCTTGCAGAGCCGCGTTTGTTGAAGCAGCCCGAACATGCCAAACAAGCGCTACAGATCCTGGATCAGATTACCGCGTCCATGGAAAGTGCAGGTGACATGAAAGAGGAATCTTTCAAAGTTCTGAGACAGGGAATGGGCTATTGCTGGAGTGTGGTTGTCGCGGCTCTGCCGGAAGAGGGGAAACCGATCTTCGAGAAATGGTTGGACAGTCCAGGCAAGGATGTCCGCTGGGTGATGAAGGAGAACTTGAAAAAGAATCGCCTCGTCAGGATGGATGCAAATTGGGTCAAGGCATGTAACAGAAAATTGGAATAAATTATTTAGAGGTACAACAGAAAGGAGAGAGCCATGTCTACCAAAAGTGATCTTCCCAGTGTTTTCGAAGAACTAAAAACGATTTTGGAGCCCTATGCCAGGGAACTCGATCTCAAAGTGGATACGTCGGAAGCATATTCCATCGACGGTTCCTACAGCGAGAAGTGGAGAAAACAACTTTTCTTTGGCGCCGCGCAGGTCAAGAAGAATTATGTATCTTTTCATTTGATGCCTGTTTATATGTATCCCGAGCTGCTCAAAGATATCTCGCCGGAATTGAAGAAGCGCATGCAGGGAAAATCCTGCTTCAACTTCAAAAAGATCGAACCTGACCTTTTTAAAGAACTCGCAGGTCTGACTCTTAAAGGTGCCCAAAAATTTAAAGAGGAGCGATAACGATGAATGGAAAAGATATTACTTTCGATGTAAATGGACAGGCTGTCGCGGGCTATGTGGTAATGCCTGAGCAGGCGAGCGCTCCCGGTGTGATCGTCCTGCATGCCTGGTGGGGATTGAAGCCGTTTTTCAAAAAGTTTTGTGATCGGTTGGCCGGGGAAGGTTTTGCTGCCTTCGCCCCGGATCTTAACAACGGCAAAATTGCCAAAACGATTGATGAAGCGAAACAACTGATGTCAGAAAGAAACCAGGAACAACAACAGGCAACTGTGACTGCCGCGTCTGACTTTTTACGCGCCCGGCCCGGGGTTCGAAAAGAGGCGCTGGCGGTGATCGGTTTCTCCATGGGCGCAGCGTGGTCGCTGGTCCTGGCCAGCGAAAGGTCTGTAGACGTCAGCAAAGTGGTCTTATTTTACGGCTCCTATTATGGTATGGACTTTGCAAAGGTCCGGGCAGATATTTTGGGGCACTATGCCGATCATGATGAATGGGAACCACTGGATGATGTGCGTGGGATGGAAAAGGATATGCGCGCCGCCGGGTTAAAGCCAACATTTCATTTTTATGAAAGCACACTGCACTGGTTCGTTGAGGAGGACCGTCCGGAATACGATCCCCAGGCAGCCAGGCTGGCATGGACGCGTACTCTTGAATTTCTGCGTGGCTAGAATCCACATGGGTATAATCGCTCCCATGCAACAGGGCAGCTTCGAAAAAGAAATCCACATCGAGTCCGACGCGGCGACAGTGATCCACCTCCTCGCGGATTACAGCCAGCATCACAAGATCCATCCGCTGATTGAAAAGGTCGAACGCGCAAAAGAGGAACCCGCGGGTATAAGACGTTATTTCATCACAGACCATCTGCAATGGGGACCCTTCAAGTTCAAGATCAAATATCGGGCAGATATCATCGCAGTGACAGAAGATACTGTCCATACGGAAGCCTATCAATCGCCGCAAACGTTCATCACCAACATTACAAAGGTACTTCCAGAAGGCCATGGCGTCCGTTTGCATGAGACGATTACTATGCGGGCGCCGCGTCTGCTATTTGGCTATGCATTCAAGCAGGCCCAAGTTGCTCATGAAGAAATGCTGAAGCGCATCAAGACGTTCATAGAAGACGAAAAACGATAATCTATGGTTAACATGAAACCCGGTAATTCCTGATAGAATAGAAGCAAAGAAAGCCCAAACGGGCTTTTTTTATGCAAGCAATTCAAGGACACTCAATGGTTTATAACTTTCGCCTCTTCTGGCGGACAACCTATCGTTCGTTCTTCGCCGCCAACAACACTCCGGCTCGTCTCACCCGCAAACGCCTGATATTTCTCCTGCTGTTCTATCTAGTCTGGCCCATCGGGTCACTCATGCACTGGTTCTGTTTCTTTCTGGATGACATCCTTTTCCCCGGGCACAAAACACAATCAATCGAAAAGCCACTCTTCATCATTGGCAACTTGCGAAGCGGTTCCACGTTTCTGCATCGTTTGCTCTCGCGCGACTCCGCGACCTTTACCAGCCTGACGACCTGGGATATTTATCTCACCCCCTCCGTCACACAAAAGAAGATCACCCGTTTTTTTGCGCGCCTCGATAACAAGCTGGGCGGGCATGTGCACCGCCTGCTGCATGAATTCGACCGCCGGACGCTCGGAAAGTTCAAGATCCATCGCATCTCGTTCTTTCAGCCGGAAGAAGATGAGAATATCCTTCTGCATATCTGGGATTCGTTCTGGGTCAGTTTTCTCTTTCCGTTCATGGATGAAATGCCCAATTATCAACACTTCGATGAAGCCCTTTCCCCCGCGCGCAAACGCCGCATCATGACGTTCTATAAATCCATGCTGCAGCGGCACATGTATGCGACGGGTAAAAAATATTTTGTTGCGAAGAACCCGGCATTCAGCCCAAAGATCGAAACGCTGCTCGAATTCTTCCCCGACGCCCGCATCATCTACCTTGCCCGCAATCCGCTGGATATGCTGCCCTCCACCGTCTCATGGATCAACTATGCCCGCCGTGTATTCACCGACCCGCAGGAGAAGTATCTTTATCTCGATGAGATCGTGGATCTCACCCAGCACTGGTACCGTTATCCGCTCAAATACCTGGACTCGCATCCTTCGCCCCGGCACCTGATCCTGAACTACGACGACTTGATCCAGCGCCCCGAGCAGGTGATCCGCAGTTTCTACGAGCAATTCGGTTACCCCGATAAACCAGGCCTGGACCGCATTGTCGATGAAGCCGTGAAAGAGACCCTCTCTTTCAACAGCGACCATATTTATTCCTATGAAGAGATGGGCTTTACACGAGAGCAGATCGTTGAAACCTATGCGGATATTTTCAAACGCTTTGGGTTTGACAGGCGCGAGCCCGGGTTGACCGAGGTCAGCGCGAAAACGGTCAGGGTATCAGCAATCGACTAAAAAACTCGCCCGAAGAAAATCCTTCGGGCGAGTTTTTATTCTGAAGACTTTTTCGCTCGTGTTGTGCGTGGTGATTCTTTCGTTGTAGTGGTTGTTCTACGAACAGGCTTCCTTCTGACAAGTTTTCCCTTGGTGGTCGTGCTCGCCTTTGCTGTTGGTGCTTTCCTGGCACGAGGGACTTTCTCCTCCACAGGCTCGTCAACTTCATCAGGTTCTTCCGATTCATCCTTTTCCTCGGTAGCTTTGACCTCCCCACTGATCTGGTACTCTTCTTCCCAGTCTTCGGCAAATGCAGGATTGATCGCTTTGTAGCGCACCATCAACAAAATTGCACCGGCAATTGCCATCAATGCCGCGAAGATGGCGGAATAGCTGATCCCCAGCGCCTCGATCTTCGGCTGGTCCGGGCGAAAAAATTCGATGATCACACGCCCGATCCCTGCCAGCACCAGCCAGCCTCCAAACATGGCGCCAGGCTTGACATCCTTTTCGTAGCGACGCGACAACCACAATAGCAAACCTGCTGCGGCAAAGTTCCACACCATCTCGTAAGCAAACGTCGGGTGAAACCGAGTAGCGGGACTCAAACTCTGGAATTGAGGCAGACGGTGTTCCGCCGAAATGGAGATACCCCACGGAAGATCGGTCGGCGGTCCGTACAATTCCTGGTTGATAAAATTCGCGATCCGCCCAATCCCCTGCCCGATCAACGCCGCGGGGCCGGTCGCATCCAGAAATAGCCAGGGATCGAGCTTATTCTGGCGCAGGTACAGGAGCAGGGCAATCGCACCAAATAAGAAACCGCCAAAGATATGCAAGCCACCTTCCCAGACTCTGACAATGCTGGCGGGGTTTTCGAGATAGGAACGATTGCCTCCCGCAATGGCATTGAGCACATACCAGAGCCGCGCCCCAATAATGCCAGGAACTAACACCCAGAGGAGGGCATCCCAGATGCGATCGCCTTTCTCGCCATAACGCTTGAGCCAGCGTTCGACGATGAAAGAACCGACGACGATTCCGATCATGACGATCACGCCATACCAGCGCAAAGTCAGGGTGAAGCCAAATATCTTGAACGAAAAAATTACAGGATCAATCATGTATACCTCAGCAAAAGTTTTCACGGATTATACTGCGTAGCAGTATGCGTAGCACAGTATACGCCGTTCGGGGGTTTGAGATGGAATAAAGTTACATCAAAACGTTTGGTTGAAGATTTTTATCAGACAAAAACAGGCAGAAATCTTATATTACTTTAATCACATTTCGCTTGTGACAATTTGCACATGACGGTACAATCGAAACGCTTACAATATGAGTCAACGTTTACTTAAATTGTAATAGTTTACCGAAAGCAACCCAATGTTCAAGATCAACCGCCAAACCGATTACGCTGTCCGTGTCGTTCTTGCCCTTGCCAAAGAAGGTGAGGGAGTGCGCCTTTCCAGCGGCAAAATTCAGCAGGAAATGTTGATCCCCCCGGCGCTGATGTCGCGTATTGTGGCCCAGCTGGCGCGTGCGGAGTTGGTGAACACGTTCCCCGGGCGTGAAGGCGGTTTGATGCTCCCCCGCCCCGCTTCCCAGATCACGCTCAAGGACATTGTGGAGGCGTTCGAGGGGCCGATCCTGCTTTCGGAGTGTATGCAGGTCAAGGGTGAGGATGACTGCCCGTTCCAGGCCAACTGCCCCGTCCGTTCGAAGTGGGGACGCGTCCAGGTGGCGATGCTGCGCGAAATGGCGGCGATCACGTTCGAAAGCCTCGCGCTGGAAGCACTTAGCACCCCGGTAAAGATCCCGAGCATTGCTTTTTGAATTCTATGTGCCGAGGGCGCACATATTAATTTTTTTGGAGAGGAGACTCCATGGATCCAGTTACACTTTCACGATGGCAGTTCGGTTTGACGACTGTCTATCACTTTCTCTTTGTCCCACTTACGCTGGGATTGGGGTGGTTTGTCGCGTACATGCAAACCCGCTATTATCAGACAAAAGATGAATCCTGGCGCAAACTGGCAAAGTTCTGGGGAAAACTATTTCTCATCAACTTTGCCATCGGAGTTGTGACGGGTATCGTTCAGGAATTCCAGTTCGGCATGAACTGGTCGGAATATTCCCGTTATGTCGGCGACATCTTCGGTGCGCCGCTGGCGATCGAGGCCCTGATGGCATTTTTCCTTGAATCCACCTTTCTGGGCATCTGGATCTTCGGCGAAGGCCGCGTCCCCGAGAAGGTCCATCTGGCCGCGATCTGGCTCGTGGCGATCGCATCGAATCTCTCCGCGCTGTGGATCCTGCTGGCAAACGGCTGGATGCAGCACCCCGTGGGGTATGTTATCAACGAGGTGACGGGCCGGGCAGAGCTGGTGGATTTCTTCGCCCTGGCTGCCAACCCGAAGGGCTGGTTGTTCTTCTGGCACACGATCGTGTCAGGGTTCACCACCGCAAGCTTCCTGATCATCGGCGTGAGCGCCTATCATCTCATTCGCAAACAAAATGTAGATCTGTTCAAACGCTCCTTCCAGATGGCGGTGCTGGTCGGTTTGATCGCCAGTTCCCTTCTCTTTTTCAGTGGACATACCAACGGTCAGTACATGTTCGAAACCCAGCCCATGAAGTTCGCCGCCATCGAGGCCCACTGGGAAACTTCTCAGCCGGCTGACTTTTCCATCCTCACCATCGGCGACCTGAGCGGCAAACGCGAAGTCTGGTCCATCCGCTTCCCGAGAGTTCTAAGCTTCCTTGCCTGCAACAACTTCGATTGTGAAGTGCGCGGCGTGTACGATATTCAGGAAGAATATGCAGCCAAGTACGGACCAGGGGATTACATCCCACTGATGGTGGTCACCTACTGGACGTTCCGTTTCATGATGACCATCGGGCTCTTCATGATCCTGCTGTCATTCCTCCTCCTGCTTGCCACACGCAAACCGTATGAAAATGCAAAATGGATGAAGTGGGTTCCCTGGGTCATCGTCCTGCCTTACATCGCCAATATGAGCGGCTGGGTCTTGACCGAAATGGGACGCCAGCCCTGGATCGTGCAGGGACTGCTCACCGTGGAAAAAGCGGTTTCCCCCAACCTGACCACGCTTGATCTGCTCATCTCTCTGATCGGTTATGTCGTGGTCTATGGCTCCCTGGCAGGTGCGATGTTCTACCTGATGAAGAAATATGCCACTGCCGGACCCGATGCCACATTACACGAATCGGTGGATGTAGAACCCGAAAGCGGCAGTGTCGGCGACGCGCTGCCCATTGGGGCTCAAGACTGATAAGAGAGGCACAACATGTCTTACGAATTTCTCCAAACCCTTTGGTTTATCCTGATCGCGGTGTTGTGGATCGGATTCTTCTTCCTCGAAGGCTTCGACTTTGGCGTGGGAATGCTCCTGCCCTTCCTCGGCAAAAAGGATGAAGAACGCCGCGCCATCATCAATACGATCGGTTCCGTTTGGGATGGCAATGAGGTCTGGCTGCTCACGGCGGGCGGTGCGACCTTCGCTGCCTTCCCGCACTGGTATGCCACCATGTTCAGTGGCTTTTACCTCGCCCTGTTCCTGCTGCTGATCGGCTTGATCCTGCGCGGCATTTCGTTCGAATACCGCTCGAAGGATTCCAACCCTGCCTGGCGTAACCGTTTCGACTGGATGATCGCCATCGGCTCGTTCCTGGCATCCCTGCTGCTGGGCGCGGCATTCGCCAACCTGGCGCGCGGCGTCCCGATCGACGAGAATATGATGTACACCGGCAACCTGTTCACGCTGTTGAATCCTTATGGACTGATCGGCGGTTTGACCACAGTGACTATCTTCGTTCTGCACGGTGCGAACTTCCTCGGCTTGAAACTGGATGGCGAACTGCGCGAACGCGTCCACAAGCTTTCGAAGAAAATCTATGTGGCCGCCATGGTCATCACAACGGTGTTGTTGATTGCCACGTATTTCTATACTGACATCACCAGTAAATTTGGTATCAACCCGGGTGTTACACCGATCGCATCCTACCTCGCGCTGCTGGTGACGATCTTCTTCATCAACCGCAAGATGGAAGGCTGGGCGTTCGTCATGACCGCGCTTCATATCGTGCTAACCCAGGTCACTTTCTTCCTGCTCATGTTCCCGCGCGTGATGATCTCCAGCACAGATCCTGCCTACAATCTCACGATCTACAACGCCTCGTCTTCGCAATATACACTGACGGTGATGTCCATCGTCGCTTTGATCTTCGTCCCGATCGTGCTTGCCTATCAGGGCTGGACATACTACATGTTCCGCAAGCGAATTACTGCTGACAAGCAACATCTCGTCTATTAACAGAATTAGTCAGCTGAAAAGGCAGAGGGATGTATCAGCCTCCTTCTGCCTTTTCGTTTACAATCTATATTGTTTGCTGTCCACGAATTTACGCTAATCTTCGCGAACTTGTTAAAAGATTGGCGTAAATTCGCGAAGATTAGCGGATTCACTTCTGCATTTTTTATGCACCGTCGACTCCTATCCATCACACGCGATTCCCGCTCTGCCCTCCTGCTAACCGTTCTTTCCGGGCTGTTGGTGGGTCTGTTGACGATCGGTCAGGCTTACCTCATCAGCAGCACGGTGAACGGGGTCTTTCTGGATGGACAGACTCTTGTGGAGGTGGCGGGCTGGCTGCGCCTGATCCTGCTCATCATTGCCGGACGCGCGTTCCTCACCTGGGTCAATGAAGTCAGCGCGAACGCGGTCGCTGTCAGGATCAAGACAGACCTGCGCGAGCGGCTCTTCAATCACATCCTGAATTTGGGTCCCGCCTATACGCGCGGTCAGCGCACTGGGGAACTGACCACGGCCGCGGTCGAAGGTATCGAAGCGCTGGACGCGTATTACAGTCAATATCTTCCTCAGCTTGTCATCACCGCGCTTGTTCCGATCAGCATTCTGATCGTCGTCTTCCCACTCGACCTGCTTTCGGGCATCGTCATGCTCGTCACCGCGCCATTGATCCCCTTCTTCATGATCATGATCGGCAAAGGCGCGGAGATCGTCACCAAACGACAGTATCAAACGCTCTCCCGCCTCTCCGCTCATTTCCTCGACAGCCTGCAGGGACTGACAACCTTGAAGTTGTTCGGTCAGTCCAAGGCTCACGCGCAGAACATTGCCAAAGTCAGTGACCAGTTCCGCGATACCACTCTCAGCGTTTTGCGGATCACCTTTCTCTCCGCGCTGGCGCTGGAACTACTGGCTACGCTTAGTACCGCTGTGATCGCAGTCGAGATCGGCTTTCGCCTGCTTTATGCTCGGATGGAGTTCCTCGAAGCATTCTTCATTCTGGTCCTTGCACCGGAATTTTATCTGCCGCTGCGCATGCTGGGCGCCCGCTTCCATGCAGGCATGTCTGGCACGACGGCGGCGAAGAGAATCTTTGAAATATTAGATTTGCCAGTTTCCAGTAATCAGTATTCAGTAATCAGTGATCAGTCTCTTGGAAAAGTATCTTCCATTGAATTCAAAGATGTCAATTACACCTATCCCGGTGAAACAACGCCTGCACTGGAAAACATCAACTTGGAAATAAAGACAGGGCAGCATATCGCCCTCGTCGGTGCGAGCGGCGCGGGAAAGACCACGCTTATCAATTTACTTTTACGCTTCATTGAACCCACCCATGGGGCCATAACCATTAACCATGATCCATTAACCGGTATCCCCGTTGATAACTGGCGCTCACAAATTGCCTGGGTCCCGCAAAAACCTTATCTCTTTCACGATACTATTTCGGCAAATATTCGCCTTGGCAAGCCAGATGCAACAAACGAGGAAATGATCGCAGCTACGAAATCCGCACATTTGCATGAGTTCATCGAGACCCTTCCTGAGAAGTATGAAACGATCATAGGTGAAAGTGGTGCGCGTCTCAGCAGCGGACAGGCGCAGCGACTTGCCCTGGCACGTGCCTTCCTGAAAGACGCGCCGATCCTGGTTCTGGACGAACCGACCTCCAGCCTTGATCCTGAAACCGAATCCTTTCTTGAGGAGTCCGCCCGTCACCTCATGCAGGGACGTACCGTCATCACCATCGCACATCGCCTGAACACCGTTTTTCGGGCAGATCAGATCATCGTGCTCGAAGAAGGGCGCATCGTTGAATCAGGTACACATCGCGAATTGCTGACCCAAAATGGCAACTATGCAAGAATGGTGAAGGCGTATGAAGTTTCAAGTGGAGAAGTAAGAAGGAAAGAGGAAGGAAGGGAAAAGGAAAAAGTCGCGCGGCAACCGCTGACGACTAATCGCCAAACTCTAATCGCTGATCGTCAATCGAAAATCGAAAATCGAAAATCATCCATCTTCTTTCGTCTCGCTTCTTTTCTGCAAGGTTCCTGGAGTCTGGTTGCGCTGTCTGTCCTGCTGAGCACGCTCACGATTGTCTCGAGCGTCGCGCTGATCGGCACATCTTCATGGCTGATCGCCACCGCAGCCTTGCACCCGTCCGTTGCCGATCTTGGCGTTTCCGTGGTGGGTGTACGTTTCTTTGGCATCAGCCGCGGCGTCTTCCGGTATCTCGAACGGCTGGTCTCGCACAACGTCACATTTCGCCTGCTCGCCCGGTTGCGGGTCTGGTTCTACGAAAAACTTGAACCTCTCGCCCCGGCACGCTTGATGGAATACAAAAGCGGAGATCTATTGGCACGCGTCATTGGTGACGTGGAAACATTGGAAAACTTTTATGTCCGCGTGATCTCGCCATCCTTGACGGCCATCCTGATCGGACTCGGTGTAGCGATTTTCTTCGCCGCCTTCTACCCGCCGATTGCCCTTGTTCTCATCGGATTCTTCCTCACATTGGGTTTGATCGTGCCTGCTCTCAGCCAGATCGCCAGCCGTGGACCCGGGCAGCGACTGATCATCCAGCGCGCCGACATACAATCCCAGCTTGTGGATGGCATCCAGGGACTCGCCGATCTGCTCGCCTTCGGGCGCGGCAAAGACCGCCTGGATCAAATTGCAATTACAGGGCAGAGATACGGCTCTACCCAAAAGCAAATGGCACGCATCAGCGGCGTCCATTCTGCACTTGGCACGCTGTTGACCAACCTGGGATTATGGCTTGTGTTGTTTCTCGTCATCCCACAAGTGACAACCGGGAATATCAAGGGAGTGATGCTCGGCACATTTGCTCTCATGACACTGGCATCGTTCGAAGCGGTCACTCCACTACCCCTCGCCGCACAAATGTGGAATGCATCACGGGAGGCGGCAAAACGCTTATTCGAAGTTGTGGATGCAGAACCAGCAGTGAAGGAGAATGGAGAAAAGAGAGTAGAGATCAGTTCATCAGCAATCCAATTCTCGAACATCTCATTTGCTTATCCCGGCCAATCCACTCCCGCGCTACAAGATGTTACATTTACTCTTCCCGAGGGAAAATCCATTGCAATCGTCGGTCCCAGCGGCGCGGGGAAGAGCACGCTCGCGAATTTGCTACTACGATTTTGGGATTACGAAGCAGGAGAGATCGCTCTGGGTGGCGTGTCGCTCAAGGCGCTGGACCAGGATGAGGTCCGGGCGCGAATCGCCCTGGTCTCACAGAACAGTTATTTCTTCAACACGACGATCCGTGAAAATTTGCGCCTGGCGCGTAGAGGTGTAAGTCAGGAGGAAATAAACTCCGCGGCACGCGCGGCGCAGATCCATGACTTCATCGTTCATCTGCCCAAAGGGTACGACACCATGATCGGCGAGCAGGGACTGCGGCTTTCCGGCGGGGAACGCCAGAGACTGGGCATTGCCCGCGCACTGCTCAAAGAGGCACCCATCCTGATCTTCGATGAGCCCACTGCCAACCTGGATCCACAGACAGAAAAACAAGTGCTGGCGACTCTCTTTGAGATCATGCGCGGCAAGACTTCACTGCTCGTTACACACCGGCTGATCGGATTGGAACATGTAGACGAAATTTTCGTCATAGATAGTAGCCGCATCATGGAGCGCGGCACACATGCCGAACTGTTAACACAAGGAGGACTCTATCGCCATTTGTGGGATCTACAAAATCAGATCCTGTCTGACGCCGAGAAATTTTCACCTAATGTTGTTTGAACATACTTTTTCACAATTTTGAAAGTTCCGTTTGAAAAATGTTAATATCCTTGCACCCCCTCCTCGAACATGCTATAATACGGGCAACTCCCCAGATACTTTAAAGACTTATGATTGCGGTATCCAGATGCACGGCGATTCAACCTGCACGGGTTCCGCGTGAATAGAAATTTGAACGAAAATCCACACGTATCCACAACCTAAGGGACATCACCAGATCGCTCGAGGCTTTCTGGGCAATTTTGTTTTCCATCATTCCAACACCAAATTCAACGAGAAGAGACCATGAAAATACTAGAACTTGAGAACGAACCTCTCACTAAACTACGCGCGATCGCGAAGGGCTTGAACATCCCCAATGCCAATCGCCTGAAGAAAGAGACGCTCGCCATGTCGATCCGCGAGGCCGAGGCGCAGAAAGAAGGCATCGAACTGCGTGGCGGCATTCTGGAGATCATGAGCGAAGGGATCGGTTTCCTGCGAGCCACCAATTACAGGATCAGTGATCAGGACGTCTATGTCTCGCAGGCACAACTTCGCCGTCATGAACTGCGAGCCGGCGATCTGGTCATTGGACAGGTCCGCCCGCCACGCGAAAGCGAACGACATTTTGGGCTGCTCAAGGTCGAATCGATCAACGGTGTGGACCCCGAAGATGCATCCCACCGGCCCGTCTTTGAAACCCTCACACCGATCTTCCCGGATAAACGCTTTGACCTTGAAACCGACCACGACACGCTTGCTCCACGCTTGATCAACCTGATCGCCCCCATTGGTCGTGGCCAGCGCGGGCTGATCGTCTCACCTCCAAAAGCGGGGAAAACCACGATCCTCAAGCAAATTGCAAATTCGATTTCAACCAAATACCCGGATGTGCACCTGATCGTTGCGCTGATCGGCGAGCGCCCGGAAGAAGTGACAGACATGGATCGCTCTGTGGATGCCGAGGTGGTTGCATCCACCTTTGATGAGCCGGTCACATCCCATGTCCGCACGGCGGAACTCGCCTTAGAGCGCGCTAAGAGACTGGTGGAGATCGGCCGCCACGTGGTAATCTTGATGGACTCGATCACCCGTTTGGCGCGCGCCTACAACCTGGTTGTGAATCCGTCTGGACGCACGCTTTCGGGTGGTATGGATCCTTCGGCGTTGTATCCGCCCAAACGCTTCTTCGGTGCGGCGCGCAATATCGAAGAAGGCGGCTCGTTGACAATCATCGCAACCTGTCTTGTCGATACCGGCTCACGTCTCGACGACGTGGTCTATGAAGAGTTCAAAGGCACCGGCAACATGGAACTTATCCTTTCCCGCAAACTGCAGGAACGACGCATCTTCCCCGCCGTGGATATCGAACGCTCCTCCACCCGCCGCGAAGACCTGCTGCTGGGTCCCGATCTGCTGCAGCGTGTCTGGCTGATGCGCCGTATGTACATTCAGATGACCAGCTCGCCGCCAGCAGGTGCCGGCATGGATCAATCCGTCGCAACCGAAGCGATCGTTACCCGTCTCGACCGCGCCCGCAACAATCAGGAGTTCCTTGAAAATCTCGGAAGAGATTCATAGCTCGCACCCCACTTATAGGCAAATCTTTGTAGCCATAACCTCCGTATGTCCAGACTCTCATCGTTCTTCAGCAAATACCGTTTCAATGTCATTAGTTGGATCGTTACACTTCTCCTCGTGACAGGCATGATCCTCAGCACGCTGTGGTGGAAAGCTGCCTCTGTACCGGAGGCGCTTGCGCCCGTGCCAACTGCGGGACCTGACCAGGCAACTCCTCAGGTATCCATGCCCGCTTTGGCGGCACCTGGAGCATTCGAGTCCATCGAACGGGAAATCCAGATCAAGACCAATATTCCTGTGGATAAACCACGCTATGAACCGGCGGAATATCGTGTCATGCGCGGCGACTCGGTCTTTGCGATTGCCGACGAATTTAAACTAAAGCCGGAGACAGTCTACTGGGCAAACTACGAGGAGTTTGACGGCAGCCCTGCAAACATCCAGCCGGGCCAGGAACTCATGATCCCGCCGACGGACGGTGTCTATTACGAATGGCAGGATGGAGACACGGTTGAATCCATCGCCGAGAAGTTCGAGGTCGAGCCGGATGATATCGTTTACTGGCCTGGCAATCAGCTCGATCTAACGAACCCCGTAGTTGAACCCGGTACGAAGATCATGGTCCCGGGCGCGGTGGAGAACGATCAGCCTCTGTTTATCCAGGTAGTTACACGGGAGAGCACGGGAGGCGATGCCTGCGGTGGCGGATACCAGAGCCGGGGCTTCTTCAGCTGGCCCACAGGTGCGCGTTATCTTTCGGGCTATGACTTCGGCCAGGATGGCCATAACGGCATTGATATCTCTGCCCCGGAGGGCACAACGGTTTGGGCCGCAGATAATGGTGTGGTAACCCAGGCACAGGGCGGCTGGAACTACGGGTATGGCAACGTCGTGCAAATCGATCACGG
This sequence comes from Anaerolineales bacterium, assembly GCA_035716785.1. Classification (GTDB taxonomy): domain Bacteria; phylum Chloroflexota; class Anaerolineae; order Anaerolineales; family Villigracilaceae; genus Defluviilinea. Next base: position 7,964 of record DASTJG010000338.1, on the reverse strand, counting down.
CAATGGCTTTGTGACGATCTATGCCCACTTGAGTGTAATCTCCGTGTCGCAGTGCCAGAGTATCTCCGCGGGGGCACCCATTGGAGCAGCCGGCAATACCGGTAACTCGCAGGGCGCGCACCTGCACTTTGAGATCCGCCAGGGCGGGTCTCCGATCAACCCCTGGTTGCTCTTACAATAATTTAAGACCTTCACAGGTCTGAAGACCTGTGAAGGTCTATTACTTTATGAACCAGAACACACTAAAAAAGGCCCTCACCAAACTTCCTTTGGGAGATGTGCGCTATTTTGATTCCATCGGCTCGACCAACAATGAAGCACTTGCCTGGGCCACCAGCGGCGCAAAAGAGCTGTCCCTGGTGATCGCGGACGAACAAACCGCGGGCCGTGGACGCCTGGACCGAAAATGGTATACGCCCAGGGGGACCGCGCTTGCATTCAGCTTGATCCTGCGTCCGGCTGCAGAGGAAAAACCGCACCTCACACGGATCGTGGGCCTGGCTGCGCTTGCCGTAGCGGATTCCCTGCGAACACACGGACTCGTCGCGCAGATCAAGTGGCCAAATGACGTTCTATTGAACGGCCACAAGATGGCCGGCATCCTGGTTGAATCTGTGTGGTCTGGCGAAGAAGTGGATTATCTGGTAATCGGTATCGGCATGAATGTTTTCAAGGGCGCAGTACCGCCGGCTGAACTGCTGCAATTCCCGGCCACCAGCCTGGAAGAAGTGCTCGGAACAACCATCGAACGAGAGAGGCTGCTACATGATATCCTGGCAGGGATCATTGCTCTGCGCCCACACCTTGGCACAGATTCATTTATTGCCTCCTGGGAAAAGGCGCTCGCGTTCCGCGGCGAGCAGGTTGAGGTGCAGGAAGGCAACACATCCCCTGTTACCGGCAAACTGCTGGGGTTGGAAGCGGATGGAAGTTTACGATTAAGTAATGTGGATGGTAAATCCGTGACAATCCGCTTTGGAGATGTACGCCTGCGTCCACAGGCATGATATACTTTGCTTGCAACGAGGTAAACATGTTTGATAATCTACGCGATTCTGCAGAATCATCCTCTTTCTACGAAGAAGAGCAAAACGATCTCTATAAAGAGCCAGTTGCAGGTGCAAAGGCCCCTGCAAAGAAGCGCCGTCAAAATGCACGTTTTCTCGGCATGACCCCGCAGCAGAGATTTTTCGTCTCATTGATGTTGATGTTTACTGTCTGTATCATGGGAACCCTGGCAATGTTTATCCTTGGGAAGATGTCCTTGTTTTAACCCCTTACACGAATTTGAATCAAAAAGTCCAGTGGCTGGTGCCACTGGACTTCGTTGTTATATCAGTTGAGGTTGAGGCTCCTCCACCTTTTCATCGCCGTTGATCTGTGCACCCGCTTTTTTCAAATCCTCCGCCGCGATACGCGCCACCGACGCTACACTGTCACCCGGCTGCGGTTTGATGAGATGCACGCCTTTGGTGGAGCGCCCGGCCTGCCTCACATCCTTGTTCTTGATGCGGATCGCGACACCGTTCGCCGTGATGATCGTCAGGTCATCGGCTTTTTGGACTACGCGCGCCGCGACGATCTTGCCGATCTCACCCAAAGCCTTCTGGTCGATGGTGGAAATACCGCCAGTCGCGCGGCCTTTCGGGGTATAAGCCTGTAACGGCGTCTGTTTGCCAAAGCCACCGCTCGTGATCACGAGTAGTGAACCATCCTTCTCGACCACATCCATACTCGTGACGGAGTCATCTTTGTGGAGGCGAATTGCCTGGACGCCTGCGGCCTGCCTTCCCATGGAGCGGATCTTATTCTCGTTGAACCGCAAAGCCTGGCCCCCTTCGGTGACGAAGATCACTTCATCGTTGCCGCTGGTCACGCGTGCCCAGCCAAGCCGATCACCCTCTTCCAGCGTCATGGCGATCAAGCCTGAGGGGCGGACGGAAGAGAATTCCTCCATGACCACCCGCTTGACTTTGCCACGTACCGTCGAAAGCACACAGTATCCATGTGCAGAGAAATCTGAAACTGCGATCGCAGCCGTGATACGCTCGTCCGGGCCGAGGGCAAGCACATTGACGAGCGGGATGCCTTTGGCCGTGCGGTCGGCATCCGGGATCTGGTACACCTTCTCGGAATAGACTTTGCCTCGGTCGGAAAAGAACAGCATCGAATCCAGGCTGCGGGCAGGGATCAGTGCGACGACAGTGTCCTCCTCTTTGGTGGTATGCCCCATCACCCCGCGTCCGCCGCGGCTCTGCGAACGGAAGACGGAAGCCGCCACGCGCTTGATGTATCCACGCTCTGTCAGGCTGATCAACACGGCCTCATCCTGGACCAAATCCGCTTCGCTGAGCGTTTCCGTGGCATCGGCAGCGATGCGTGTGCGGCGCTCGTCGCCATATTTCTCGGCTAGATCGCGCATGTCATCCTGAATGAGAGCGAGGATCTTTTTAGGATGCGCGAGCAAATCCTCCAGTCGGTCGATCTGTTCCGCCACTTGTTTGTGCTCTTCCTCGATCTTCCAGCGCTCGAGAGCGGCAAGCCTGCGCAACTGCATATCCAAAATTGCCTGCGCCTGGATCTCGCTCAGTTTGAAGCGGCTTACCAGGTTTGCTTTGGCAACGTCGGCATCCTCTGATTCGCGGATCGTCTTGATCACCGCGTCGAGATTGTTAAGCGCGATCAGGTACCCATCGAGAATATGCTGGCGGGCGCGGGCCTTCGCCAGTTCAAAGTTGGTACGGCGGACGATCACCGTCTGGCGGTGCTCGATGAAGATCTGCAGTGAACGTTTCAGCGACAGGGTACGCGGCTCGCCATCCACCAGGGCTAGCAACTGCACACCGAACGTGGACTGCAGCGCCGTATATTTATAAAGCTGATTCAGGACTTTCTTCGGCTGTGCGCCGCGCTTCAACTCGATCACGATGCTCATACCGCGCTGATCGGATTCATCGCGCAGGTCGGAAATCTGGTCGATCCTATCTTCGCGTACCAGCTCCGCGATGCGCTCGATCAGGCTGGATTTGTTCACCTGGTACGGGATCTCGGTAATGATGATCTCGTGCCGGCCGCTCTTTCCCTCTTCGATATGCGCCATCCCACGTACGACCAGGCGCCCCCTGCCAGTGCCATACGCTGCCTCGATCCCTTCGCGACCGACGATAATGCCACCAGTCGGGAAATCCGGTCCCGGGACGCGCTTCATCAACTCATCCACAGGGATGTCATCCATCGTTTCGTAGTTGTCGATCAGGAAGATGACGGCATCCGTCAGTTCGCGCAGGTTATGCGGCGGGATATTGGTCGCCATACCCACCGCGATCCCTGACGTGCCGTTGAGAAGCATATTCGGCACACGGGCAGGCAGAACAAGCGGTTCTTCGAGCGAGTCGTCAAAGTTTGGACCAAAATCAACGGTATCCTTGTCCAGATCCGCGAGCAACTCTTCAGCCAGTTTGTGGAGGCGTGCTTCCGTATAACGCATCGCTGCGGGCGCATCGCCATCCACAGAGCCGAAGTTGCCCTGTCCGTCCACGAGCATGTAGCGCATGGAAAAATCCTGCGCCATGCGTGCCATCGTCTCATAGACTGCCGAGTCGCCGTGGGGATGGAATTTACCCAGCACCTCACCCACGATACGGGCAGACTTCTTGTACGAGGAATTCGAACGGATTCCCAACTCCTGCATTGCGTAGAGAATGCGGCGGTGGACAGGTTTCAACCCGTCACGGGCATCTGGCAGGGCGCGTGCCACGATCACGCTCATCGCGTAATCGAGATAGGCCTCACGCATCTGGGCATCGATATCGACTTGTTGGACATTACCATTATTGGTTTGAATGTTCTCTTCAGCCATAATTTTCTCTTGGGAGTGGGGTGTCGGCATAAAAAAGACACGAAGGACGAGTTTCTGTGACTCCGCGTCTTAACTAATGAAGGACATGCCTGATTTACTCTAATTATACCACTGCCCCACCCCTGCCCTCCCCAAATTCACTTCGAGATTGAAGTTATTTGAGTTTACTTTTGCGAATTTGGGGAGGGTGCTCAACGGCGGGAGAGGCAACAAAAAACTCGCCTTTCAGCGAGTCTTGTTTTTGGTGCCGAAGGTGGGACTTGAACCCACATGAGGGAACCCTCACTACGCCCTGAACGTAGCGCGTCTGCCAATTCCGCCACTTCGGCTTTTTTTCTGCGGACTGAATTTTATCCCAAAGACGGTTTTTGTCAACCTGAGCGCCCAAAATGGTACATCAATTTGTGAGTATAGGCAAATGTCTTGAATTTTCCCTGCACACAGGATTTTATAGTATGAAGGTCTGGCAACAAAACGTCTATGATTTGCACATATTGTCTTCACTGCTTCTCAACACCATTGCCTTACGATTGTATTAAGTGATGGAACAAAAATCACAGATCAGCGTCATGTTAGTAGCCTTACAGCGTTGAAGATTTTTACCTTTCAAATGCATTTCAGTACCCTTAGGGGATACAACTTTAAGGATGAAAAGACGTTAATAGTTATATAGAGAAAAGGAGGTTTTCTATGTTTGTCGTCGTTGTTTCCGTGTGCGTGCTCCTGTTCCTCGCCCTTGCAGGTGCGGACTTGCTCGTCGCGAACATCAATTCAGACGAGTTGAGCAACATGGGTGTCGAGAAGAAATCATGAACGCAGACACTCAGTACCCCTAGCCCGACGCCAGGTCTAAACGGCAGTCGGGCTTTTTTTTATTTAACGGGGCAACGATCGGCTACGTGCGAACCGATGGTCATCATTCTGCCGCGAGTATAATTAGACAAAATTTCTCCCTGAGGCGGCACATGGATTTCTCCCTTTCCCAAGAACATCAAATGACTCAAAAAATGGTGCGTGATTTTGCTCAAAAAGAGATCGCACCTGTCATCAAGGAATACGACCGCAAACAGGAACCCGTCCCCTTTGCGCTGAAGCGCATGGGCGAGTTGGGCATTCTGGGCCTGCCCTTCCCCGTCCGTTATGGCGGCGCGGGAATGGATTACATCGCCCTCGGACTGGCCTGTGAGGAGCTCGAAGCGGTGGATACCTCCCTACGGGTGGCGATGTCTGTCCATACGGGCTTGTGTGGGATGACGGTCTTTCAGTGGGGAACCGAAGAGCAGAAGCAGAAATTCCTGGTCCCGCTGGCATCCGGGGAAAAGATCGGCTGCGGCGTCTTCACCGAGCCCGGCATGGGATCAGACGTGGCAGCGATGCGGACCTCTGCCAAACGGGACGGGGACTACTACATCCTGAACGGCGAAAAGATGTGGATCTCCCTCGCCTCCCTGGCGGACCTGGCGCTGGTTACCGTTAAAACGAACCCTTCCGCCCGGAAGCCTTCCGAGGGACTAACCTCCTTCATCGTCGACCTGCATACCCCCGGCGTGACGCGCGGCGACATCCACGGCAAGCTGGGAGTGCGCGCCGGCTCGACCGGCTGGATCAACTTCCAGGATGCGAAAGTGCCGGTCGCAAACCGCATCGGCGAGGAGGGTGAAGGCTTCAAGATCACGATGAGCGCCTTTGACCACGGGCGTTATACCGTCGCCTCGGGCGCGACCGGAATCATCCGCGCCTGCCTGGAAGCAAGTGTGAGCTACTCGAAGACACGCACCACCTTCGGCAAGCCGATCGCCGAGCATCAATTGATCAAAGAGAAGATCGCCAAGATGGCGCAGGACCATGAAATTGCACGACTGCTTTACCTACAAGCCGGCTGGATGCAAAACATGGGCAAGCGCAACACCCTGCAGACCTCCTATGCCAAGAAATTCGCCACGGAAGCATCCTTCAGCGCGGCCAATGAGGCGATCCAGATCCACGGCGCGTACGGCTTCAGTGATGAATATGACGTAGAACGCTACCTGCGCAATTCCAAGGGCGCGGTGATCTATGAAGGCAGTTCTGAGATCCAGGCACTCATTCAGTCTGGCTATGCGCTGGGTGAACGGACCGACAAGTCGCTGCGCTGTGAGCTTCCTGCATACGATGAGGCGTTCTGGCAAGGTTAGGAATGGAACTTCAACCCCTACATACACAAATTGATAAAACCATCCAGACAAGAGTTGGGCTCGTTGTACTGGAAACCTCAAATAAATTTCCATACACTGAGTCCAATCTATACTGTATTGCGCCAAACGACAAGATCCTGTGGAAGGCGGAAAAACCTGACCCCAATACGCTTTACTCGCGTGTCAAACTCAACGAGGATGGCGCGACGCTTTCCACGTACACCACCGGCGGGCACGCCTGTGACCTGGATATGAACACGGGCAAAATTGTCAGCCAGGCGACGATTAAGTAACTGAAGTCGTTTAGGGTGAGGTGAAATGTTTATTCGGGAAAATAAGGCAAAACGCAAGCTCAAAGCGGGGCAGCCAGCCTACGGTGTCATCTCTACTTCTGATGATCCCCAAATGGCGGAGTTGTTCGGCCTGGCCGGCTTTGACTATTACATGCTGGATGCTGAACACGGATTGATGGACCCCACGCAGGTGGTCAATGTGATCCGGGCCTGCGAGCAGGTAGACATGACCCCAATGGTCAGGATCGGTTCCAAAGATCCGAAGCTCGTCCTGCAATATCTGGACGCGGGGATGACGGGCGTGATGATGCCGGGTCTCGAAACGTGCGATGATATTCGAATGCTGGTCAATGCGGTGAAATATCCACCGATGGGAACGCGCGGCATGGGAGGTTCACGCGCAGCTGGTTACATCTCGGTCGGAAAGGAAGCGGTGGACTACATCAACTTTGCGAACGAACAGACCATGGTGATCCCCCAGTTCGAGGATGCCGCTTTATTCGACCGATTCGAGGAGATGATCTCTCAACCCGGGGTGGACGCGGTCGTGATCGGTCCGCGCGACCTATCGCTGAACATGGGCTTCCCTGATGGTCCAAATCATCCGGAAGTCCAGGAAATGATCGATCAAGTCATTGCCCTCTGCAGGAAGAAGGGCGTGGCCGCTGGGATTACGGCCGGCACACGTACAGATGCAGAGGACAAAGTTGCCCGCGGCGCGACCCTGATCCTGGCAATTGCCCAATTGATCATCGCAGCCGGTTCCAGGGAATTTCTGCCTCCACAAAAATGACGCTTACCCAGCCTTCTCTCGGATTTGTCCTCGTCTTTCTGTTCTTCAGCCTGCTGTTCTTTCGCAACACGTATAAGCTCTGGTTCAGAACAGATTCTTATTATCAGGACATTTATAATAGCCTTGCACGCGAGCCTTCCATCTATCCATTCCGAGAATTCTTCCTCAAGCGGATGGAAAACAAAGAACGCTGGGTGCTCTGGCAAAAGGTTTTTAGCCTGCTCGGATTGGCCGCGGTCATTGCAGCGGATGTTTTGGTGGTGAGGGCATACATAAGCTAACCCGTCATTGCGAGCCGCGAAGCGGTGAAGCAATCTCACATAGCGTAAGAGGGATTACTTCCCGAAGGCTCGCAATGACGGAGACTTGTTGTTGATAGTAATGATATTTGTGATAAATTAGAAAGGAGGAAAAATGAACTGGGTACGTGAAAGATTTTCAAATCTATCTGTTCTATTAGGACTCCTTCTTGTCTTAATAGCTTTCGTTTTACTTGGGTTTGGGTTGAGAATATTTGAAATCAATTCTGATGCTTTGTTATCATTAATTAGTGCTATTGTTGGTGGTTTAATTGCTACCTCTAGCCAAGCGTGGATTTCAACTCAAGATCGCGAAAATCAATTAAGACTTGCTGCAATTGAAAGAAGATTAACCGCCCACCAAGAAGCTTATGCTCTTTGGCGAAAGCTTATTTTCACATCAAGTGAAGATAACGACTTTGGAAATGTTGTATTAGAATGCCAAAGTTGGTGGAACAATAATTGTTTGTTCCTTGACGCCAAATCTCGGAAAGCATTTTTCGACGCGTTTATGGCTGCTCCCGATCGCCCGTTCTTGCTTCGAGG
>DASTJG010000337.1:0-4996 GCA_035716785.1 Anaerolineales bacterium | reverse complement strand
CGCAGCCCAACAAAGTGTGCACCGGACGGCTGGGACTGGGCGCGTCTTTTGAAGATTGTTCTGAGCTATAACAGTTTCCCGTTTCCGAGCTTTTCTCTCCCCAGCCGTCGGTAACGCACACCGTTACATTGTATGGCTAAGTGACTGAGACGGCATCCCTATAAAAAGAAAACTATTCTTGAAAGGAAAGAAAAACATGGACGAAATATTTGACCCCAAAACGCTGGCTGAAGACCTGGTGGAAGTGCATCGCATCTACTCGCGGTTCTTTGCGGCCTTGGATGGCTCAGACTGGGATAAACCTGTGAAGGGCAGCCCAAAAGAATGGGACCTTCATGAGATTGTCGCGCATCTGGTCGCCCTGAACGGGGCTGGACTGGAGAGCATCAAGCAGACCCTGCGCGGCGTGCCGTACACCTTCGTCGGCCTGGAGGATCGCTACAAATTCAATGCCTGGAATCGCAAAGGAATTGATGAGCATCTAGATATTCCGATGAAAGACTTGTGCGCCCAAGCATTAAACATCCTCGACGAAGCTGCCCTCATCGCGCGTGACCTGAGTCCCGATCAAGCGAAAATCACCGCGCAAATGCCGATCTATAACCGACCCGTCAGCATCGCGGAGGCGCTTAGCATCATTATCTTCCATGTCGGATTAGCTCATGCTGCTCAAGTTGCTGAACCTGTTGGCGTGCCGCCGCTATGGATACAACATTCACCTGACTTCCGTCATCGTGTGATCGGGCGGGTGATGCGCGCTTTTAGTTTACTTTACCGCCTCGATATTGGTGGTTCACTGCGCGATACGATCGTCTTTCGGATTGATGGTCCTGATGGAGGCGAATGGTACGTGAAATTATCGCCGGATGCTCCGACTTCAGGCGAAGGTGCTGTGGAACATCCCGGGTTGGTCATCCACTTGCGCGAAACAGCCGTCTTCTGCCAGATGTTGACTGGACGATTCAATCTTCCGATCGCGTTGATCAGCGGAGCGATGAAACTGCGCGGCGATCTGCGCCTTTTCCTGCGCATGAGCGACCTGTTCAGTATAGATACCAGACCGAAAGTCGTTACTCAGGAAAAACATTATCCACTTCCCAGCGCCTAACCGGGAGGCTATCCAAATAACATCGGTACATTCTATTTGAAAGAAGAAAAAAACCATGAACGATCATTTAGGTAAACAGTCATCTTCCCCACAGCTAAGTAGAATGCGCACGTTCCTTTTTTGGGCGCTGGCTTTCGTCTGGTTCGCCGAGATGGTGCAGTGGGGTTTCCTGGCTTCTTCGGGAGGCTGGCAAAACATCTGGAAAGATTTTCCTCCGGAAGCACCCCAACTTGCTACGGTACTTTTTATAACTCACGCGATTCGCGCAGCGGCCAAAGGGGCATTAGGTGTCATGGCTGTTTTCGGATTGAGATCAAAGAATCCAGCTACTAGAACCGCCCTGTTTGTATCCATGGCTTTGGTTCCCCCGCTCAATTTAGTTTTCCCGTGTCGAGCAGACGGTTTCCCTTTGGGGACGACAGCGGTGGCCGCGATCTTCAGTACCATCCTTTGGGTGTCATTCTTCCTTTTCAAGGAACCCGCCCGACAACCGGAACAAAAGGGACCAAGAGGTTCGGTCCAATTGCCGCCATCTCGCTGGGAGATCGTTCAATATATGTGGTTTGCGGTAAATTCCACCGCCCTGACTCTCATGGCATTTCTTTTTCTGTCTGCGCCAACGAACGCGTTGGATTTCATTTTCCCTAGCTTGTCCGGTTTGCTGCATACATATGAAGCAGGGCTTTCGAGCATGATATCCAGTAATCTGTCAAGTGGCACTCATCTATTGGCGCTTGCGATAGCTTCCTGGATCGCCACAGCCTATTGTCGAAGGTATCCAACATTACGACAAGCAATGACCGCCGCCAGCACGGTACAGGCCGGACTCATCTGCCTTTTGCCCTTGCGGCGCATCATCCTGGAAATCGGCGGAAGCAGCGCAACCTCTTCTATTCTAGTTGCTTTTGTTCCACTGCTTGTCGGTTGGCTGTTTTATGCAGCATTTCCATACAGAGTAGAACTCAAAAAACAACAAGAAGCATACATATAAAAAGGAGTAAATCATGAACATCTATTCAATTGTCTTGTTCCTACACATCGTGGGCGCACTGGGAGTTTTCGTGGCACTCGGCCTGGAATGGACTGGCCTGCGGCAACTCCGAGGTGCCATACTTCCCGAGCAGGTTCGTGCTTGGACGGGAATTCTCAAAAGTACAAACAAGGTGGGATTCCCCTCTATGCTGACAACGGTCATCACTGGCATCTATATGGTGCTGAATGGGTTGGGTTGGGTGTCATGGATCCTGGTAGTGCTGGGAGCACTCGTCTTGATCATCGTGCTCTCGGTGGCGCTCACCAAACCGCGGATGGCCGCCATTGAGCAAGCTCTGGCTACGGAGAAAGGATCCGTTTCACAAACCTTCCATAACTTGGTGAATCACCCTGTCCTTTGGATCTCTATCCAGACTCGCGTGGCTATCGCGCTGGGCATCATCTTTCTCAAGATCGCCAAGCCCGATTTTGTTGGTTCGCTGCTCACGATTGGTGTAGCGATTGTGCTCGGGATTGCCTCAGCGTTGCCAATGTCCCGCCCTGCGCCAGCACACGAAGCACCGACCAACTGACCTACCGAACGGCAAAGAGGGGATGGTCAGTTCCCAACAGCATCATCCCCTTCCAGAAAGCTCGATTTTTCGAATGAAAGAAAATAAACAAGATTGGATTATTTACGCCGGCAGCGGAAAAAATCGACTACGGCTCATACCTTTCTGCTGTTTGCATCGCATGCTATGGCAACAACATTGGCAACGCCGTGAGAGCATGGAAGCAGGATGAATTTATTCACGCGTTCGAAACCGAAGTTTTGCCGGACGGAAAACCATTCGGTCCAACGATGTCATCCAATACCTTCCATGAGATGACCGACACAGAATTAAATGCACTTTGGCTTTATTTTACGAGTGACAAGCCGTAATCTATTCCCGCCGCAAAAACATGATCGACTTCCCGACATTTGACCGGCAGGCTATTCAAAAAAGGAAAAGGAGTTTGCCATGGCACAACAACCCACTATCATGAAGGAAAACAATTTTCAGAAAGCTGAAAACCTCTGGAGGCTGCCTACTCACAACCTGAGTCTCTACACTTCGCAACCGCATCCCGCCGCGAACTATGCGGAAGCGGTACAGCGCGTCGAAAGCAAGATTGCCACTGAAGTCAATTTCAATCCGTATAGTCACACCATCCTGATGACGCATGGTGCCAAGACCGCGAAGGCAATTGTCTTCGTTCATGGTTATGTCAGCAGTCCCGCACCCTTCAAGGAGATCGCCGCGCAATTCTTCGACCGCGGCTACAACGTACTGGCCATGACCATGCCCTATCATGGATTGGCGGATCGCATGAACACGGAGCATGAGAAGTTGCGAGCCGAGGATTTCATTCGTTATGCTGACAGCGTCGTGGATATCGCTCGCGGTTTGGGAGATCGTGTGACAATGGCAGGCATTTCGTGTGGCGGATTGGTTACCGGTTGGGCAGCACAGCAGAGGCAGGATATTGACCTGGCGGTCTTGATTTCGCCCGGTTTCGGGTTCAAGACCATACCTCGGTTTTGGACTCCCCTCATGGGCTGGGCTTTTCGTGTACTTCCGAATTCGTACCTCTGGGACGATCCGCAGAAAAAGGCTGATAGTCCGCGTCCCTACAATTATCTGCGATTGTCCACACATGCCCTGGGACAGATTTTGAGATTGAGCCGATCTATCCAGGCCTTGGCACAACGGAAGGCACCGGCAGCGGACTCCATACTAGTCATCACCAATCTCAACGACCCTGCTGTCGACAATATTGTCACCGACGAAGTCGTTAGCCTGTGGCGCACTCGCTGGGCTAAGGAGGTGCAGACCTACCAGTTCCCTGCGAACCTAGGGTTAGGTCACGACATCATCGGTGTTGACGACCCAAACATGAACATCGCGGTAGTCTATCCCAAACTACTCGAGCTGATTGACCAGTAGGCGTGGCGCACTTGCGAATCAGTAAATTCACAGAAGGAGTAATCTCATGTCAAACATTGATAATCTCGTGCAGGATTTTCTCGCCCAAAAGGTGATCGCCGTAGTGGGTGTTTCCAATCAACGCGAGACCGGCGCTAACAAAAATTATAAAACATTCAAGCAACATGGCTATCGTGTCTATACGGTCAATCCGCGCATATCCGCATTTGACGGCTCGCCGTGCTATCCGGATCTGAAATCCATCCCTGAAAAACCAGATGCGGTATTTATGCTGACAAGTCCGAAAGTAACTGAACAGGTCGTGCAACAGTGTGTGGACTTGGAGATCAAACATGTTTGGATGCACTGCCTGATGGGAACGAAACCTGGTCTGGCAGCAGGCTCGACCAGCGTCTCAGCACCTGCGGTGGAAATGTGCAGGAAATATGGGATTGCCGTGATACCTGGTTCCTGCCCGGCACAGTTCCTCGAGGCAGATTTTGGTCATGGCATCATGCGCCGGTTGTGGAGTATGTTCGGCTTTTTGAATGTAAATGGAGGAAGCCAATGAAACTTGAAGTGATTTCCAAGTATCCTGTCGGTGAACGGCATCCAACACCACTCCTCTTCATACACGGAACGTTGCATAGCGCGGCGTGTTGGGATGTGCATTTTCTCGACTACTTTGCTGAACATGGCTATGCATCCCATGCAGTAAATTTACGCGGGCATGGAAAGAGCGAAGGACGAGAAAAACTGCGCTGGACGCGAATCGCTAATTTCGTTGAAGATGTGGAAAATGCAGTCGGGCAGCTGCCCAACTCACCAGTTTTGATCGGTCATTCGATGGGCGGATTTATCATCCAGCACTATCTGGAGGATCACGATCTTCCCGGGGCTGTGTTGTTATCATCGGCATCACCTTTCGGGCTTTTACCGACTGCGATCA
>DASTJG010000336.1:0-19950 GCA_035716785.1 Anaerolineales bacterium | reverse complement strand
GTCAAGATGCTGACGACGCTTCTCATTCCAACGGCCGGATCTGCTTCCGTGAAAGGGTTCGACGTCGTTGCCCGGGCGGAGGAGGTCCGCAGGCGGATCGGCTTCATTTTCGGTGGCGAGCGCGGCCTGTATTGGCGGCTCTCCGGCGTGGATAACCTGCGTTACTTTGCCAGCCTCTATAGTCTCGACCCGGATCTCACCAAAAAGCGTATTCCCTATCTGCTTGAGATGGTCGGCTTGAAGGGACGTGGCGATGAAAAAGTGCAGGGCTATTCGCGCGGCATGAAGCAGCGCCTGCACGTCGCGCGCACACTTCTGCATAATCCTGATGTGCTCTTCCTGGATGAACCCACGCTTGGGCTGGACCCGGTCGGGGCGCGCGAATTTCGACAGGTGATCCTCAATTTGCAGTCCGAGCAAAAGACCATCCTGCTCACCACGCACTACATGTTCGAGGCAGATGCACTCTGCGATCGCATTGCGGTCATCGATCATGGACGCATTGTTGCCCTCGATACACCCGGCGGACTCAAGTCCCACGTCCGCGATCTGAACGTGGTCGAGGTGGAAACTTTTGGCGCACCGGAGAGCGCTCTCGAAAAGCTGCGTGCTCTACCCTTTGCCGATTCGCTCTCCGTGGAGGAGCTGGATCAAAAGCAGATCTTGCAGATCCAAACTGCCCGCGGAGCGGAGGCGGTCCCGGATGTCATGTCTGCGCTGGATGGGTTGAGGATTGGACGCGTGATCGTCCGCGAGCCAACCCTGGAAGATGCCTATGTGCGCCTGGTGGGAGGCAAGGTATGAATATCCGCGTGCTTGCCAAATATTGGCGCACGATCTTAGTGGTCGCAGAAATGAACTTCCGCCAGCAGATGACGGATGGCTTCATCCTTTTCACGGTGCTCTTCCAGCCGATCATCATTGCCTTGCTTGGCTTATGGATGCTCCAGGACAAAGGCGCGGACGCGGCAATGTTCGTTGTAGTGGGGAGCGGGTTGACGGGACTCTGGTCCAGCCTGCTGTTCATTTCCGGGAACAGTATCGGTGCCGAGCGTTGGACGGGAACGCTGGAGTCGCTGGTGGCGATCCCCACCCCTTTCGAAGTGATCGTCTTTGGCAAGAATCTGGCTAACGTCGTTCAATCCCTGCTCTCGATGGTGTTGGGATATTTCGTCGCCGCATTTGCGTTTGGGTACTCGCTTAGCATTCAACAGCCTTTGCTGTTTGTATCGTCTGTGATCCTTGCAGTCATCGCATTTGTCAGCTTTGGCCTGATCATTGCGCCGATCTTTGTGATGAATCCCGGTGTGCGTGCCTGGCAGAATGCCATGGAATTTCCCGTCTATGTCTTATGCGGATTTCTCTTCCCGATCGCGCTCCTGCCCGGTTGGACGACTCCTGTTTCATACCTGCTGCCGCCTTACTGGGCGGCGGTGGCTCTGCACGGAACCTCGACCGGCGGCGCCTCGCTCAATGAGACTCTGTTCGCCTGGAGCATGATGTTGTTGTTTTCGCTGGTTGATCTGCTCATTGCCTCGCGCCTGTTCAAGCTGATGCTCTACAAAGCTCGTGCCGACGCCACGCTGGGAATGGAATGACGTAAGGGCGGGCTGCGAAGCGTCCCGCTCGGGGCGAGATGACCTCGCCCCTGCAGGAATCCTTATGCGTACTCTCTCCAACAACCTCCGCCTATTCTGGCAAGGCGCACTTCTCTCATACATCGCTCTCTTTCACTGGATGCGCCCGATCCAATACATGGCCTCCAAGATCCTGATGCCGTTGGCGCAGATGTTCTTCTTTGTTTATCTGGGGACATTTGCAACCAGCGCGGATAATTCCACATTTTACATTGTCGGGAACGCGCTGCAGATCGCGGCGGTCAGCGGGATCTACGGCATGACCATGAGCATCGGCGGCGACCGCGAAAGCGGGACGCTTGGTTATATCCTCGGCACGCCTGCCAACCGACTCGTGATGTTCATGGGTCGCGCCTTCATGAACATTCTGGATGGCGCGCTGGGCGTGGTAATTGCCTTCTTCTGGGGCGTCACGTTGATGGGACTAGATCTCTCGAATACCAGCATTCCGGCCCTCGCACTGACGATTGTTATCACGACCATCAGCACCTGCGGGCTTGGAATCCTTATGGGCTGCCTGAGTCTCATCACGGTCAATGTGATGTTCGTAAATAATTTTGTGTACTTTCTTTTGCTGATCTTCTCCGGAGCAAACATCCAACTCGATAAAGTGCCTGCCTGGGTCCAGGCGACCTCCTCTGCCCTTCCGCTCACGCGCGGCATTTCAGCAGCGCGCCTGCTCGTGCAGGGTGCCGGCCTGGTTGAAGTGATGCCTCTGTTGCTGGGTGAACTTGCCGTGGGATTGGTATATAGTCTGCTTGGCTATCTCTTATTTGCTGTTTTTGAAGTGGAAGCAAAAAAGCGCGGGACGCTGGAAGTGTTTTAACAATTCAAAAAAATCCCTTCTCGATCAAGAAGGGATTTTTTGAGTTACGGAGAACTTGTATTTGTTGGAGTTGCTGTTGCAGTTGCAGCTGTACCCGTGTTAGTCGCTGCAGCACCGCCACCTCCAACTACCACCTGGACATAAACCTGATCGCCGAAGAATTGCCCGCCGGCGGTTTGCATGCGCCAGTCGCCGCGCACCGTACCAGACTTATTGGGCGCAGTCATGGAAACCGAAATATCGGTCACTGCCCCGGCGGCCACCGAAGATGGCAAAGTATACGTTGTGCCGCTCATCGCATCGCCGGTCACAAATGCAAACTTGAATCCTGCATCCCAGGCACATGAGCCGGCGTTCTTTACTTTCCAGGTCTTTGTGAAGGTTTTACCGGGGTCAACCGGGGTGTTATCCGGAATGGACACATCACTTACAAAAGCAAGTCCGTAGCAGGATGTGGTGGACGCAGCTACAGGAGCTGTTCCCAGTGTCCCACCACTTGCAACGGTTGCTAACGGTGTGAACGTTGGCAAAGGTGTTACTGTAGGGGCAGGAGTATTCGTAGGCGCGGCAAAGGCCGTCGCGGTCAAGTCCGCCGAAAATGTCCCAACCGCCTGAGTCCGGATTTGATCTGGAAGGACTGTCAGTGTCATTGCTAATTCGGCCGGTATTCCACCACATGCACTGAGCAATAAAGCTCCAATCATCAATATCTGTATCCCAACTATTAATCGAAATTTAAGCATTCTTTCTCCTTTCCACAAGAGGCGCTATTTTACTTGGAATTTGATATTTGTCCAATCGGTTTCCGACAAAGACCATACAAATTTCCCGTTTCTGGGCGTGCTATAATCTGCCCGCCATGATTTATCTGGATTACTCTGCCACCACCCCGGTGGACCCGCGCGTGGTTGACACGATGCACCCATACTTTTCCGCTTCCTTCGGGAACCCCTCGTCTGTTCACCACTATGGACAGGTTGCCGAAGCTGCGATCGATTCTGCGCGCGAGACCGTGGCTTCCATATTGAACTGCAAGCCTGAAGAAATTATTTTCACCTCCTGTGGTTCGGAATCAGATAACCTGGCGATCCGCGGCGCGGCCTACGCCTTGCTTGAAAAGACCGGTGCAAAACGGATCCTGGCTGCGCGTGCCGAACACCCCGCCGTGACCAAGACTCTGCTGCACCTCGAAAAGTATGAAGGCTTTCTGATCGAGTGGCTGGATGTGGATGAATATGGCATGGTCAGGCCGGAGACTGTCTTGAAGGCGATTCAAGATGACACGGCGATCGTCTCTGTCATGTATGCCAACAACGAGATCGGCACGGTCAATCCGATCAAAGAGATCGCTGAAGTTTGCAAGGCAAAGAATGTCCTCTTTCATACGGATGCTGTCCAGGCTGCGGCGTATTTGCCGGTGGACGTTCAGGTGCTGGGCGTGGACATGATGTCTCTGGGCGCGCACAAGTTTTATGGTCCGAAAGGCGTCGGCGCGCTGTATGTTCGCAAAGGGACTCCGCTCATCTCACATCTGACCGGCGGCGGGCAGGAATTCAGTCTGCGCGCCGGAACCCAGAACGTGCCCTACATCGTCGGTTTTGCAGAGGCGCTCAAGTTGACCAACGAGGAACGTAACCGGCGTGTTACGCATGTCAAACCGCTGCGGGATCGGATCATCGGAACAGTCTTGGAGACCATCCCTGATTCCAGGTTAACCGGTCACATGGAAGCGCGCCTGCCCCACCATGCCTCCTTTGCCTTCAAAGGTGTGGACGGCAATTTATTGCTGACTCTTCTCGACGCGGCGGGCTTTGCCTGTTCATCAGGTTCTGCTTGTAAGACAGGTAACCCCGAACCCAGCGAAGTGATGAATGCCATTGGTCTGTCCCGCGACTGGGGTTTGGGCTCGCTACGTGTGACGCTGGGAATTCCAACTTCCCCTGATGATATTGATTTGTTTTTGAAAGTGCTGCCTGACTTGATTCAGAAAACGCGGAAATTAAAATGAACCATGCTTACTAGTGATGGTATTTGTAAGCTGCGCGTAACGGTACATTCTTCAACTTGTAATATAACTTGCATACCCCCAAAAAACCATACGACTTTGTCAGAAAGATAGAATGAATATGGCAGATTCAACGAGGCGCATCTTTGTTATCCATCCCTTTCTTTTTGCTATTTATTCGGTGCTTGGCGTGTATTCACAAAATGCTGGACAGGTTCCAGTGAACTGGATAGCTCGCTCTCTTGTTTTTCTTGTTCTTGTCACCATCGTGGTATACATCTTTTTGCAAAGAATATTCAAGGACCATCAACATGCCGGTTTTGTAAGTACGATATTTTTAAACTGGATCTTTATGGGACACTTGTATCGGTTTCTACTGGAACAGTCGCCTTTTTGGCGTACGCCCCTGGGTGGGTTTTGCGCCTTTCTTCTGATTACCGTCCCACTTGGTTTTCTTGCCAGCAGTTGGGTCTGGAAAAGGTTGTCCAACCCTGGAATGATAACGACCTTCTTGAATATTGTATCGTTGGTGTTGGTTATCTATCCTTCTTGGATCACCATCGCCGTTCTTTACAAAGGAAATTCACAGATAAGGATAGTGAGGGAGCAGCAGGCGCAGGTCGAAGTGCCGCTTACCAATCCTTCTGAGCCGTTCCCAGACATTTACATGATCATTCTGGATGGTTACGGACGCAACGATTCCTTGCAGGCTATATATAGTTATGACAATACGCAGTTTATAGAATTTCTAGAAGAGAAGGGATTCTATGTTGCGGACCGTGCAACCTCGAACTATCCTCAAACTCATCTCACACTTTCATCTATGCTCAATCTGCAATATTTAGATACCTATACTCAGGAATTTGGCAATTCCAATGACCGTAGCGGGCTCTACGAATTGACCTGGCATCCAACCATAAGGCGATTATTGAAAGATCAGGGCTACAAGTTTGTTGCTTTGCCCAGCGCAACTCTCGCAACGCAGATCCGGGATGCAGATATTTATTTCAACATGACGAACAGTGATATTAATGAATTTGAAACACTTCTGTTATCGTCGACTGTAGTGGGAGTAACTGTCGAGGCATGGGGATTCGACCAACCTGTCCAGGGTTACGAGTTGCATCGCAAGTATATTCTTTTCTCTCTTGAGAAGTTGTCGGAAGTCGCTGAAGTGCCCGGGCCGAAGTTCGTGTTCGCGCATATTATGCTGCCTCATCCCCCGTTTATATTTAACCACGCCGGAAACTTCATTGTTCCCAATCACCCCTACGTCATGTGGGATGCCTCGTTGTTTCCTGGAACGACCGAGGAATATCAGCAAGGTTATAAGGAACAGGTAACTTTCTTGAATCAGAAGATGGAGATCATTATTTCAGACATACTTGCCCGGTCTGAAAATCCGCCTATTATTATTTTACAGGGAGACCACGGCCCGGGCGCTTTTTACGATGTATTGGAGTTGGATAATAATTCGTGCCTCTCTGAGAGGTTTACGATTCTGGACGCTTACTACTTTCCGGATGGTGATTATCAATTGCTATATCCTTCGATTACCCCCGTTAACTCATTTCGAGTTGTCCTGAACAAGTATTTTGGCGCGCAATTGGATTTGCTTGAGGACAGGAGTTATTATTCCAGTTGGTCTTCGCCTTATATCTATACTGATGTTACCGACCAGGTCAACCTGCCCTGCAAAACCTCCAAGAGTGATGCGCGTTAGGATTCTGGCGTAGGGATGAATGTCTAAAGTTGTTGTTGCCATGTCTGGAGGAGTGGATTCCTCTGTTGCCGCAGCCTTGCTCAAAGAGCAGGGCTATGACGTTGTGGGCATGATGCTGCGTTTGTGGAGCGAACCCGGCAAGGAAGATTCCAATCGCTGCTGTACCCCGGACTCGATGGCGCAGGCCCGCCGCGTCGCGGCAAAACTTGACATTCCCTTTTACGTCATCGATGCAAAGGATGTTTTCAAAGAAACAGTTGTCCAGTATTTTCTGGATGGGTACGCGCGCGGCGAGACACCGAATCCTTGTTTGATCTGTAACCGTCAGATCCGCTGGACGTTTTTGCTCGATCATGCGCTTGCCCTCGGTGCGGATTTCATGGCAACGGGACACTACGCACGAATTCAGAAGGATGAAGACGGAAGGATAAAGTTGTTGCGGGCAGTGGATCGAAGCAAGGATCAATCCTATGTCCTGCATGTGTTGGATCAGGAAAAGCTTGCCCGCGCGTTGCTCCCGGTCGGCGACTACCCAAAGACGGAGATCCGCGCGATCGCTGAGAAGTACGGATTACCCACGGCTTCCCGTCCGGATTCACAGGACTTGTGTTTTTTGGCGGGAGAAGATTACCGCAATTTTCTGCAACGTAACGCGGCGGAGATGCTCAAGTCCGGCGAGATTGTGACGCGTGACGGCAGACCCATTGGCGAACATAATGGACTTGCCAATTACACGATCGGTCAGCGCAAGGGATTGGGCATCGCTTCGCCTGTACCTCTGTATGTGCTTGGAAAGGACTCGGTTACCAATACATTGGTCGTTGGCACACAGGATGAACTTGGTTCACAAGAATTGACCGCCCGCGAGGTCAACTGGCTTTCGGGTGAGGCACCACGGGAACCGTTCCGTTCTGAAGTGAAGATCCGCTACACGGCGAAGGAGGCAGAGGCGTTGGTCACGCCAATGAATGGGGATCAGGCCCAGGTCCGGTTCGACGCGCCGCAGAGGGATATCACAGCAGGGCAGGCGGCAGTCTTCTTCCAGGGTGATCTCCTGATCGGCGGTGGATTGATCGCCTAGTTTTGCGTGTAGGCAAACTAATAGATAATTTGAGAGTAGAAAACTAATACACGATAATCTTCCATGACTCTTCCCACCCTTCTCCTGGCTCTTCTGATTGCGCTGCTTTATGGTGCCCTTTATCATTTGATACGTGGCGGCAGCGCCTGGCGGTTGCCTCTATATTTTGGCCTCAGTATTCTCGGTTTTGTTACCGGACACCTGATCGGACTCTGGCGCGGCTGGACCCTTATCCCGCTTGGTTCGATAAATTTGGGGCTTTCTTCCATTGGAAGTATTCTCATTCTGATACTGGGAGACTGGCTGAGTCGCGTCGAAGCAAAAGAGGGAAGCAAGGTATAATCTGCGCCTGTTGTGTGGCGCGCCGCTGAATCTTCGGAGATTAATCAAAAGAGCGGCGAGCCGGGAGTGGATAAATGGAGCAAATTAAATTTCTGATCGACTTCTTCTTGCATTTGGATGTACATCTGGGAAATATTATTACCCAGTATGGGGCCTGGACCTATGCCATACTCTTTTTTATCATCTTTATGGAGACGGGATTTGTGGTAACCCCCTTCCTGCCGGGTGATTCCTTGTTGTTTGCAGCAGGCACGTTTGCAGCACTTGGCTCATTGAATGTTTGGTTGTTGATCATCTTATTGATGGTCGCGGCGATCGGCGGCGATACGGTCAATTACTGGATTGGGCACTACCTGGGTGATCGCGCCTACAACATCAAGTGGATCAAGAAGGAATACATCGATCGTACGCATGCCTTCTTTGAAAAGCACGGGGGCAAGACCATCTTCCTGGCGCGCTTCGTTCCGATCGTGCGCACCTTTGCGCCGTTCGTGGCAGGCATGGGAAAGATGTCGTACGGCTATTTCTTTTCCTATAATGTTTTCGGCGGGATCGTCTGGGTATTGGGGTTCACGTTGCTGGGATTCTTCTTTGGTAATCTTGACTTTGTCAGGAAAAACTTCGAACTTGTTATTATTGCTATCATTCTGATTTCGGTCCTCCCCGCCGTGTGGGAGGCATGGAAGGCCCGCCGGGAAACAAAAGCGGCGAAAGCAAAAGCTGGTCAACTGGAAGAGACGCTCTAGGGCGTCTCCTTTTTTATGCTCAAGTGGCTTACTATCCTCTTTGGACTCTTTATCCTCCTTATCATCATCCTGGCCGATACAGGGAATCTTGGCATTCTCTCCCACGTCTACAGGATTCCTTATGCCGACAAAGCAGGTCACTTCATTCTCTATGGGATCCTTGCCCTGCTCATTAACCTGACTCTCTTTCGCTCGCTCCCATCTCAAAGCCGGAAGCGGGTCGCTGTTGTCTGCGGCCTGATCCTGTCCCTGTTGATTGGACTCGAGGAATTCTCGCAGCAGTACTTTGCGGACCGCACATTCAGCCTGATGGACCTGGGGGCCAGTTATCTGGGTGTGATCTCTTTTTCGTGGCTGGCATTAAGGAGTAGGGGCAGGTCTTCGCGAAGCACTCCTGAAAGGAGTTGACCGGCCCCTACAATTTATTTCGGTTTCAACACCAAATGCCCTTCCGCCTGTGACGTGACTGCTTGTTCCTCCCACAGCATCGAATAATACTTAATATTTGCCCACATGGGCGACATGTCATCGTAATGGGGATGATACGCATGCCCGGACTGCCCCGTTGTGTGGACGGTGATGGAATTGTTCAGATCCCCCAGATCGACGATCATGCGCATGGACGGGAGCCAGTTGGTTTCGTAGCCATCTTTGACCGACCAGCCGGTTGCATTGACGATCGCATCGCCACCGCTGGTTGAGAAGGGTCCACGGTTGAATAACGCTTCGATAGGAGCAACGCCTGATTCGCCGAGCGTGCCATTCCGGAAGGTGGCGGCGTGCATCTCACCCCAGTTCCATTTTGCCGGGTCTTTGCCGAATATCTCTTCGAGTTCGGCGATGCCCTGCTCGAACGATTTCCGAACGATCTCGTCACGCGTTTCTTTTCTATCGGTGGTGGCTTTGTCATCCCACCAGGGACTATTCTCGTCCAGCTGACGCATGATCTCGTTCCAACGCGAGCCGCCATCGGGCAGGTAACGTTCTTCGGGCATATTGTCATTGAATGTGTTTTGCAGGAAATGACGCCAGAAGGCATTGAACACGGCCGCGGCAGCCGAGTCGGCCCGGTCCTGGTAGTCCCACTTTTTGAGCAGGCTTTGCGCGCGTGCCTCGTTGTCAGAAAGCTCGTCCAGTTGCAAAAGCAGCGGGACAAACGCCGGCCCATTTGCATCGAACGAATCACCCTGCATCTGTTGGATGTAAGCGATGTCGATTTTGCCCGGCGCGTTCTCGATCATGTCCACGATGCGCTGGGCGCGGAAGCCGTAATCCCAGTCGCGTGTGATCAGGTACGGATAATCCCACGGTTGGCAGCGATTATTTGCCGTGACGATATAACCCTCCGGCGGGTTGAACGTGTAGGGCAGATCCTCGAAGGGAATATATCCGGTCCATTCGTATTCATCGGTCCAGCCTGGGACAGGAACAGTACCGTCTCCCTTCGCACGCATGGGAATGTCGCCCGGCATCTGGTAACCAATATTCCCATCCACGTCGGCATATATAAGATTTTGCGCGGGCACATGGAAGTTCTGCGCGGCGGCACGGAAGTCCTCCCAGTTCTTTGCCCGGTTGAAGCCCCAGATCGCCTTGAACGGCGTGGAGGGCGCAAGGGCTGTCCATTGGAGGGCGATCACGTATTGCGCGGGCAGTTCGATCCCGGCCCGCTCTTGGAAGGGAATAAATTCTGGGTCATCATTTGTATTTTCGTTTTTCAGCGGCCCATAGGATTCGGAGATCACAGGTCCGTGTCTCGTCAGACGGACGGTGATATCCACCGTATCACCTCCAACGACCTGAATGGTCTCGGTACGGGTTTCGAAATCCACCCACTCGCCATTGACCTCATATTGATTCGGGTTATCAGGGTTGACTCGCTCGATGTATAGATCCATCACATCGGGACCAACGTTTGTAAAGCCCCATGCGATCCTGTCGTTGTGACCAATCACAACGCCCGGCACACCCGCAAAGGTGAAGCCAGCCACATTGTAAGGACACTCGTCCGTCACAGGCTTGCATTCCAGGTGAGCCTGATACCAGATCGAGGGCATCTGGATGCTGAGATGTGGATCGTTGGCCAGCAGCGGCATGCCCGTCGAGGTGCGCGCGCCGGAAACTGCCCAGGAGTTGGAACCGATCCCATCGCCCGCGGGACCCAGCGCCTCATCGAGAATTGCCATACGATCTGCAAGGGGTTGAAAGTCGAAACTTGAAAGGACAAGATCTGAGGGAGCTTGTGAGGTTTGACCCTGGCTCATTGCCGCATTTATCCCAATCTTGTTGACGATCACGGGATGATCCTCCGGGTAGGCAGGATAAAACTCAGCAAGTTGTTCCGGGGTGAACGTTTTGAGCAGGACTGCCCGCTCGATCTCCTCGCCCATATTGCCGCGCAGATCCCAGGCCATGGCCTTGCCCCAGGTGAGGCTGTTGATCGGAGTCCATTTTTCGATCTTGTAATCGGGAGAGAGCAACCCAAGCACAGCATACTCGAGACTCAATGCGGTCGTATCGTGATCGCTTAGATAGGCGTTCACACCTTTGGTGTAGGCATCGATAATGGATTTCGATTCCGGGTCGAGTTCTGCATATTCCCGTTCAGCGGTCAGACGCCAGCCAAGCGTGCGCAGGAACGCATCGGTCTCGACCTGTCCCTTGCCGAACATTTCGGAGAGCGTGCCGGAGCCGATGTGCCGCCAGGCGTCCATTTGCCAGAAGCGATCCTGGGCATGAACATAGCCCTGCGCGAAGAAGAGATCGTGCGAGGTGGTTGCGTAGATGTGCGGGATGCCCATCTGGTCACGATAAATGTCGACTGGTCCGTCGAGCCCATCAAGTTGTATCTCGCCATCGATTTGTGGAAACGATTTCGGTGCAACGGTATTTGGCAGGTAGTTTTTAAAATAAAAAGCGCCAGCGGCACCCAAAACCAACGCAAGGATAAGGACCAGTCCCAGCCCACGTGCGAGAAAGACACCCAATCTTTTCATTGCTCCTCCATCTTTAACTTTAATGGTAGAACACGTATTTATAAACAAAGAGACGCTTGGTCAATGGCGTCTCTTTCCAATAAATATTGTTCGCGCTGAGCGGAAGGCGAAGCCTGGAGACGAAGCGCGGGTAACGAGGAGGCTGCTTCGTTTGCGAAGCACTCAGCGCGAGAGTTCTATTTGATATTCCCCAGCAGGCGCGGAAACCAGTACCACAGGATGTCTGCGGCGGGTTTGCCATGAATGGAGGCGGACTTATCCTGCAGGGCGACCGGCGCGTAATAGCCGCGGCTGACCAATCCACTCACCCAGGAACGCGCGTTGACCGCGTTGAAGACGGCATCGTAAATATCCACCTGTTGCTGCAAATCCAAACTAACCGAGCTGAGGTCTGCATTGGGGCGGTTGAGCGCGGTCCAATACAGACAGCCTCCACTGCCGTTCGGGATGCAGCCCGTCGCGGAATACGTGGAGGAGGGATAAGAAAGCCCAATGATAAATGGCTTGTTCACCTGGACCTGGATGGGCGAGATGTTGTTGTCGAGCAGGCGTCCGGCTTCGGCAAGCATATCTGCTTTAGCGGGTGTCGGTTTATCGCTCAGTTTCGCGAACCAGAGCAGGTACACGGCGTCCGCGTCTTTCAAAATGTTGAGCGGTGCAATGACGACATCTGTGTCGTAAGGCATGGCGAAGATCACATTGCCGCGGAAGTGCTGCCGGACTTCGGCGATGACATTCTTCCAGCGCGCTTCTGCATCTCCTGGGGCTCCGCTTGCGGTCCCGTCGGGAAGTGTCCCGGCGGGCAGAGAGGGTGTGACCCAATCCCCGCCGATGACCAGGGCCTGGGCGCCGGAGCGAGTTGCCAGGTCCGCGTAATGGACGGCGAAGGCGCGGTAGTGATCGAACCAGCTGTTCCACCAGGCTGCGTCACGCGGGGCATTCTTCCAGAAGTCAGTTGCATTCGTCGCAAAGCGCGGCTGAGGGAACAAGGCAACGTTCAAATTGAGCGCGCGCGCCTGTGTAACGGATGTGACTGTATCTGACCAGAAGGGATCCTTGCCGGGCTGCGTGGAGAAGATCAGCGGGTTGCTGTGTGCATAGGTCCATGAGGGCGTAAGGATCACCCAGTTGGAACCCCTGCCCAGAACATCCTGCAGAGCAGATGGCATGAACGTCGTTATGCTCGGGTCATAGTAGGATTGCAATTCTATACCTGCCATAAAACCTGCGCCGCGTGAGGGGATATCCGTCGCGACCAAAGATGGGCTGCCCGATTTTTGCGGCCATGTCCATTCCCCAACAGTATCAAAGATATCCTGCGGGGCAATGCTGGGCGTAAGGGTGTGCCCGCGTGAACTCTCGCCAGCGGTCTGCGCATCATCCGCCGAGTCGCATTGCGCGTTGCGGCAATAACGATAGCCGAATGCCCCCACGATATTCAATGGACCATAAAGTTTGTAGACCCATCTGTTCGGGCCGTTGGGCCACATGGGGATGGGAGGAGTCCAACCGTAGGGATTGAATTGAATGTAGATGACGTCACCAACCGGTGTGTTCTGCGGCACGGTCACTTCGAACAGGATCGGCGAGTTCGGTCCCGCCTGCCAGGATTGGACGACATCGGTTACGGTTGTTGTATCCTGGTTGGGGACGATGATGTGCCGCGTCGCATATTGACCTGTCGATGTGAACTCGGAATTCCAGAAACCGTCGCCGAGTGTGTATTTGTATTCGATGTCCGCGCCTACGGGCAGGAACAGTGATACGGAATATCTTCCGTCCGGCAGCGGCGTCAGCACAGGCATGCGGTCTGCGACTGTGCTCAGCCCGCCGCGCAGATCAGAGAATGTGTTCCCAAGCTGGAGTAAATTCCCAGCCAGGCGCAGGGGGACACCGGGCTGGGTCCCCGGCGGAACGGAGACGGTGAAAATGACGTTCACCAGTCTGGCAAGCTTCATGCGGATCTGTACCGGTGTGCTTTGGTTTTCCGCGACCATGGCGCCCTGTTGAAAGGTTTGGTATGTCCCATCCAGCGCGTACGCCACGAAGGTGTGATTGCCGCCGCGCAAGCCGTTCAACTGGAAGCGCCCGGCCGAATCGGTCAGCACCTGGACGCCGCCTGCAGTCACCATGATATCGGGAATGGGAACGCTGCTGTCGGTGTCCACCACTGTGCCAAATACATTTCCAGACAATGTGCTGACGGGTCTATCGGCCCAGCTATTCAACGTGTCAACCACCTGTGTCGGCCCGCTGACGTACAGCAGGCGATAGCGAATGCTCATATCCAGGTTAGTGTCTTCGTTGACACGTGAAGCTCCACGCCGCACGTAGCGATACTTGATCATGGCCTGATCGGGAATCGCCAGCGTGGCGGTGTACGTGACCGTATCCACGGCGGTCATCTGGTAGTCCACCGCGTTAAGAGCCAGCCCGGTCACTTCATCGAGGATGCTGATGGCCAACACTTCGTTCGCCGCCAATGGATCAGGGAGACGGACTGTGAACGTGACCTCGGCGCGCGGGAGCGCGGTTGCGGTGGGACCGGTTGGGATACCTGGACTGGAAGGTGTGGCTGTGGGGAATGCAGGCCATTCAAAGAGTGAAATGGCACAGGCCTGACTGGCTAAAGAGAGAATAATGACGAAGAATAAAATGCGGCGCGAAAAAAGGGACTGTGATTTCATAACTCTCCTCAATGCTTCATGCTCGGATGTCGCTCATGACCAGCCTGAGCCTTGTTCCGTTATACAGATGTTTCTGTCTCCAGCGCATTTCTTCTTCGCCCGGCGTAGGCGATGTAACTCAGGCCGATGCTGATGAAGTATAACAAAGACATTGGGAGCATGACCAGCCCCATATTCACGGGATCGATCGTCGGCGTGACCATGGCGGCGATAATCGCGATGATGACGATGGCGATCCGCCATTGCTTTAAGAGGATCTCGGGCTTGACAAAGCCGATGGAGGTAAGGATGTAGACGACCAGGGGAAATTCAAAGAATATCCCGATCCAGATCATCAAACCAGTGATAAAACCGAAGTAATCGCGTGCGGTCCAGAATTGTTTGATCTCCGTAAAGCTTCCCAGGAACGGCAAAGCCGTGGGCAACAGGATGAAGTAGGTAAAGGCCATGCCCGCCAGAAACAAGATCGTTGCAAGCGGTATGCCGAGCAAGCCAAACTTGCGCTCGCGCGGATGCAAGCCCGGCGCGACGAAAAGCCAGATCTCGAAGGCAATGTAGGGCAGCATGATGGCAATCCCGCTGGTCAGCGCGACGCGCATGAAGACCCCCACTTCCTCCGTGACTTCGATTGCTTGCAAGTTTTCCAATCCGCCAACGGGGATGCTTAAATATCCCATCAATGGCACTGCAAAGTAGAAGGAAATGCCCACGCCGATCGCCAGACCGATCACGATGCGCAGGAGGTGCATACGCAGCGCTTCGATATGATCCCACAGGCTCGCCTGGGTCTCGGCTTCGGTGGCAAGGCTCGAAAATGTATCTATGAGCGGGCGGTCTTCGGGAGGTTCATCGTTGAGGAATTGACCGATCCGACGGATGGTCCGAAATGGGAAGGCAATAATATTGAAAACAAGGACAAATGGAAATGTAACGACCCGCCAGAGTGCCTTGAAGAAATTAGTCATGTTGTTCTGTGTTGTCGGTGGGGGATGGAGGGGGAGCGTCCGTCTGTTTCGACGGGGTCTGGCCTGCCTTTGGTTCAGTGGAAGGGGTGCGGCTTGCCGAATAGGCAGATGGACGCGAGCGCGGGTCGATCGTCTGGGGGATCTCGTTGATCTCCTTGTTCACATCCTGTAATTCCTTGTTTACATCCTCTAATTCCATGTTCGCTTCGCGCATCAAATTGCGCGGCAAATTCCGCAGCTCGGTGGATGTCTTTTGAAAGACCTTCCAACTGTCCGACCGGACCAGCTGATTTAACCAGCGGCCGAGCGTTCTGCCCGCCTTTTGCATGTCCTTTGGCCCCAGGACGATAATGGCAATGATCAGGATAAAGATCAGTTCAGAGGCGCCGATACCAAGAATTTCCATACGAACCTGTATTACGAGTTTTGAATTGCCTGTTGGATTTCGTGTTGATGGTCTGCCAGCGCGCCGAGCACGCCGTTGATAAACCGCGGTGTGGAATCAGACCCGTACTGTTTTGCCAGTTCCACCGCTTCAT
Source organism: Anaerolineales bacterium (assembly GCA_035716785.1). GTDB lineage: Bacteria > Chloroflexota > Anaerolineae > Anaerolineales > Villigracilaceae > Defluviilinea. The sequence goes on along the minus strand of DASTJG010000336.1, from coordinate 4,403 downwards.
TGATGGCAACCTTGATCGGGGTATCGTGATAGACCGCAAATTCCCAGAGCGCCATGCGCAGGATATTGCGATCGATCGCAGCGATCTGGTCGAGCGGCCATTCCGGTGCATATTTTGCGATAATTTGATCGAGTGTATTTGTCAGCGGGAGCACACCAAAAATGATCTGTCGTGCAAACTCAGAGAGTTCATCCGTAAGAGGCATCTCCTCCAGCCGCAGCTTATAAATATCGGCAGGCGGATGATTGGCAATATCTACTTCGTAAAGAACTTGCAGGGCAAGCGAACGTGCCCTGGTACGGGGTTTCATGCAGATCCGGCCTCTTCATCCTCGTCGATATCTTCGATGTGAATCTCGATCTCTCCAATATCCATGCCGACCATTTCCTGCAGCGCGCGCGCCACCTGTTGCTGGACGTTGCGGCTGACTTCACGGATGTTGACATGCTGTTTCAGGATCAGATAAAGATTCGCGACGACAACGTTGTCTTCCACCTCGATGCGGACGCCATCCCCAATGCCGCGTTTGAAGAGACGGTTCACGCCACCCGGCACCTGCGCCATGCGGCTGACGCCGGGTACGCTCAACGCCGAAAGCCGCGCGATGGTCACAAGCACGTCGGGCGAGACCGTTGTTTTGCCTTGTGAATAAGAGTCTGTCATGTGTTTGCTCTCTTTCCCCTCTCCCGGCGAAGCATGGGAGACTGCGCAGCGCTCCGCAAGGAGAGGGGGTAGGGGTGAGGTTACATCATCACCATGCCACCGTCCACACTCAGCACCTGGCCTGTAATGAACGAAGCCTGATCCGAGGCCAGGAAGGCGACCGCATAGGCAATGTCTTCGGGAGTGCCAAAACGTCCCATGGGAGTGGCCTTGATGGCGGCCTGTTTATATTCCTCTGAAAGATCGTTGGTGAGGACGGTTGTGACAAAACCGGGTGCGACTGCGTTGACAGTGATGTTGCGCGAGCCTACTTCCTTGGCAAGCGACTTGGTAAAACCGATCAAGCCTGCTTTCGAAGCCGAGTAATTGGTCTGCCCGGCGTTGCCCGATAGGCCCACCACCGACGTGATATTGACGATGCGTCCGTAGCGCTGCTTCATCATGGGGCGGAGCACGGCTTTGCAGCAGTTGTACGCGCCTTTCAGGTTTATATTCAGGACATCATCCCAATCTGCCTCGCTGATGCGCATCAATAAATTATCGCGCGTGATACCGGCGTTGTTCACAAGAATGTCTATCTTTCCAAAATTCTCCAGAGCACAGTCGATGAAACCCTTTGCGCTTTCATGGTCGGCGACGTCCACGAGACAGCCGCTGGTGCGGCGTCCGGTGGCTTTGGTGATGTTTTCGGCAGTTGCCTCGGCTTGCTGCTGCAGCCGATCACCGCAGACAACGTCTGCACCATGCTGTGCGAGTAGTTCTGCAATGGCCCGCCCGATCCCGCGCGAGGCGCCGGTGACAACGGCAACTTTGTTTTCCAGGGGTAGTGTGGATGTCATGAATGAACTCCTTAAGAAATTATAACATGCGGGGCGCAGGTAGCTTCTGCGCCCCTACACAATAAACCCCTAAAGTCTATTTCGGTTTCAATCCCAGAGCTAGCCCGACCCCGCCTGCCAGCGCGATGGCGGCTGCCCATAAGAACGCGTCCTGCCAGAAACGGAGCGGGAACAGGCGGATCAGCGTATCCGAATAAAGGAACATCCACGAGTCGCCCTCGAAGAATAGGGAATGGAATCCGGCAAAGAAATCCCAGAAGACATTTGGATTGACGGCAATGCCAATCACGACGATCATTCCAATCGTGACCGCCAGCCCGACGATCAGCCACCCGCCGCGCCTCAACCCGAAAAGATAGTCCGCCCACCACTGCGCAGCGGAAGCGGAGCGTCCAAACCACGCCCAGACTCCGAGCAGGAGCAGCAGCGCAAGTGTCACATACCAAACCCGCAGTGCGCCCTGCGTCACGAGCTTGACATCGTCCATGTGACTCAACTCGCGTTCATTGTAGAGTGGGGTTCCATCGTCGAATTCCAGCTCGCTGAGATAGGAGATCCCTTCACTGTTTGTAAGGTAGTCAAGTGCGTAGGGCGCCCACTTCAAGCGGTCTTCTTTTGTGAAGCCATACTCATCCCGCGGAAAATAGGGCATGTTGTATTCGATCTGCAGGAAGAGTGGCGTTAGCAGGATGCGCAAACCGATGCCGATCAAGGCAAAAGGAACAAGAAGGGTTACAAGTAAGGAGAGGATAGATTTCATGGTTTACTGCAAGTATTGCGTCCCGCCGCCAAGGATGAAGCGAATGACCATGTCATTCACGATCCATTCGATCGGCGCGTGGTCGTCGGTAAAGATGGTGGTCATTTCGTAGCCGGTCTTTAGATTCCCAAACGTCGTTTGCATGGAGGCGATCAACAGCGGATGCACATTTGGGTCTTGTGAGAGCGTCACCAGATTCGCGGCGAAATTTTCAGGCACCGTTGCTTGTTTGGTGGCGAAGATCATGGTGTTGAGCGAGCCGGGGATATCCACACTGTAAATAGAGGGGAAGATCGTGCCCATCGTCGTGGCCAGCCCGTTGATCAGCCGCCGGTCGCCCGGGACACTGGCGCTGTTGATGACCAGGACCCCATCCTCGGTGAGGTGGTCCGAGGCGATCTGGAAGAATTCCTGCGTGGTCATGTGCGGCGGGATGTACGGCGGGCGGTAGGCGTCCACAGCGATGATGTCATATTTGAATTCGCTTTGTTCCAGGTTCCAGCGTCCGTCGCCGATGAGGATGTTCAGGTTCGGCAAGTCCATACCGAAATATTTCTTTCCCACTTCCACGATCTTCGGATCGATCTCGAATCCATCGATCGGGATGTCGCCGTAGACCGCGGTCATCTGGCGCGCGGTCGTGCCTGCGGCAAGCCCCACGATCGCAACACGCTTCACATCCCCAGGCTTGCGATCTGCATAAAAATACGGGCTGACCAGAAATTGATCCCAGGGACCGTTGTATTGCAATGTGTCTGGATGATAGATCGAGTGAACACCCTGTCCCTCGTTCAATCGCAGGATCGTAAAACCGTCCTGCTCTGCCACCTGGATGTAGTTATAGGCCGACTCGGTTTCATAGACCTGCCCGGTATTGCTCTTGAGGGCCTGTCCACTGGAGAGGAGCGCGACGATCACGATGACCACCGGCATCCACAGGTGAGTGAGCAACAGGCGCCGGTTGGCGAATTGTCCCAGCCCTGCCAGCGCAACGAACAGCAGTAGCAGACTGAACAGGAGGAAGGTGTTTTTCGTCCCGATGGCAGGGATGGTGACCAGCGTCGGCAGAAAAGTGCCGATGAACGATCCCAGTGTGGAGATCGCATAGATCTTCCCGGAGATTCTTCCTGCGTTGTGAGGATCATCGATTGACAAGCGGATCGCAAAGGGCGAGATCGTGCCCAGCAGCGTGATCGGGACGCTGAAGAGGACCAGCACCGCAATGAACGAGGCGCCCAGGACGCCGACCTGCAAAAACTCAAAAGCGCTCGCCGCGGACCGGAGGACGGGCCCCGCGATGTAGGGGACGAGTCCCAGCGTGAAGGCGCCCCACGCCAACACTCGATACAACGCGGCCGGCGTGGGGTTTGCGTCCGCCCACTTGCCGCCGAGGAAATATCCGAAGGTGAGATAGATGAGGATCAGCCCGATGATGCTTGCCCAGACGATGTTGCTCGTGCCAAAAACGTTGCCGATCAGACGCGCGGCGGCCAGTTCGGCGGCAAGGGTGGTCATGCCGGAGATGAAAACGGTGAAAAGTAAGTAACGGCGCATGTCTTGTCCTGTGGTGAGATGGGAGGATTATACCTTCAAGCTTTCCAGCTCAAGCTGCCGTCTCGGCGGCGCTTTGTGGGTAAAGCCGGCGCCAGGGACGGCGCCTTGAGCAATAAATATGTGGTAAAATCCGAGCCGTTGTCGCTCCGTCCCGCGCTGCGCGGGACGGTTTCATGCCGGTAAAGATTTTCATGAGCGAACCCGAACAGCTTTCGACATTCGATCGGTCGCAGGTGACCAACATCCAGCAGTCTGATGTGCAGACGATCCATGCAGAGTTGGTGCGGATGCATCAATCCAACGCGGAAATGATCACCGCGGACGAGGTCGAACTGGAGATGAGCGCGGTCGGTACCCTGAAGGCAAACCAAGTGAATGCGCATGTGTCTGCGATGGCGACTGTCAATGCGACGGAATTCGTTGCCGAATGGGCTCCCACGGGATATGTCCAGGCGGAGAAGGCTTCCGTAAACGGGTACACAGGCGCGGTCGTCGCGAGAAGCGCAGAGGTCCAGCAGGGCATCACGGGCCTGATCGCAGGGACCGATATCCATGTGGAAGGCGGGCGGACGGCACTCCTGATCGGG
>DASTJG010000335.1:0-2612 GCA_035716785.1 Anaerolineales bacterium | reverse complement strand
CGGAAGCGGCGAAGTATGTTTTGTATGGGGTCCGGCTGGATACGAGTGGAAGCGTGCGCGATGTCTCGGTCGCGCCGTTGGGTGACCCGGCGCTCGACCTCGGGGTCAATCCGCGTTTGGTCTTCAACGTCCGTCAGGGGTTGGATGCCGCCTCCGAAAGCTGGGACCTGCCTCCAGCCTGGAGAGATGCGGCGCGTGAGTACTGTCGTAATGTGAAGATCGTTGTCTCCGGCGGGTTCAACCCGGAGAAGATCCGCAGGTTCGAGAAGCTGGGCGTCCCCGTGGACATTTACGCGGTCGGCTCGTGGCTGTTCAACAACAACGGTAACACCGTGACAGACTTCACCGGCGATGTGGTGCGTGTGAAGGTCCACGGCGAATGGATCGACATGGCGAAGGTGGGGCGAAAACCGCTGGATAATCCGGATTTGGAACGGGTGTGGTAAGACCCCTTTACCGCGAAGACTGCTAAACTCGCGGAGCATCTTTCCTCTTTCCTTTTTCTTTGTGCCTTTCGCGGTTCAAAACGTGATCCTCTCCACTTTGAACGGCGTTCCCTCCACTGGTTCTTCCTCGAACTCCCTCGCTGCAAGATGACCGGAGAACACTGCCTGCGCGATGGTATTCGGCGCCTCGGCATCGCCAATGATCCGCAATGACTGTAATTTACCTTCTTCAAGCGCGGGCTTGAGAGCGTGATACAGCGATGCGTTTGGAATTCGGTCACTTACCAATACGACTCCATCCCGCGGCAATTGAATCTCTTCCTCTGAAATTGTATTGCTCAATCTCACACAATCGTTTTCGATTTCCTTCAAGATTGTCTGCGGATATAACTTCACGCCAAGCTTCATCAACTTGCGTTGAACGCGCTCCTGTTCCAGTGTGTATTGGGACCAGTAGGAGATCAAAGGCGCGGGCGTGACCAGCGTCACGTTGCATCCCTGTTCGGCGAGCAACTCTGCCAGCACGCTGCCCATGTAGTAGTGATCGTCATCGTAGATGACAATGTTATGGAGTGCAGAACCCTGGTTCTGCAATTTCGGCAGCTTGCTGCCGGACTCCATATTTTCTTCCATCAAATCCTCAGGATTAAACACATTCTGTAAATCATATCCGAGGATTGGCTTTCGCAGCGTTCTTCCCATCCCATCCCGCCGCCAGGTCGCACCGGTGGCGATGATGATATTCTGCGCGCCCGTTTCCAGGATCTCCTCCGCAGTCATTGGGCTGGAGGGGTACACGGCAACATTCTTCATCTTCCTGATCTGCGTCAGGCGCCAGTCCACCACACGGCGCCACTCGTTTAAGCCAGGTAATGCTGATTCGCGGATCACGCGCCCACCGGGTTCCCGGCGCGCCTCGAGCAGGGTCACCTCGTAGCCGCGTCCACCGAGGGCCTGCGTTGCTTCCAGTCCCGCGGGTCCCGCGCCAACGATCATCACTTCCTTGTCACTCTTCTTCGGCGCGATGATCTCGGGATGCCAGCCGCGCCGCCATTCCTCGCCCATGGTGGGATTCTGTGTGCAGCGGATCGGCACGAAGCGCATATCGCCCGTCACGCAGATATTGCAGCCGATGCATTCGCGGATATCTTCGATGCGCTCGGCTTTGATCTTGTTTGGCAAAAATGGATCGGCAATGGATGGCCGCGCCGCGCCGATGAAATCCATCACGCCGCGCTGTATCGCAGAGACCATCGAATCGGGAGAGGTGTAGCGCCCCACGCCCACAACCGGTTTCGTCGTCAACTGCTTGACGAACGAGATGTATTTTTCCTGATGTCCTTCTTTTGTAAAGCGGGAGGTCGCCGAGTCGTTGCTCCAGCCGCTGATGTTCACATCCCACAGATCAGGGAGTTCGGCGAGCATGGCGACTACATCGTGCGCCTCACCCTGATGTGTGAGCCCCTCCTCGCCGATCATCTCATCCACCGCAAAGCGGACCGCCAGCGCGCATTTGTCGCCAACGGCATCTTTTGTATCTTCGATCAACTCGCGCAGGAAACGGACCCGATTCTCAAGTGAGCCTCCGTATTCATCAGTGCGGTCGTTGAAGCGCTTCAAAATGAACTGGATCGCGGCCGTCATCCCATGCGCGGCGTAGCAGTAGACAATGTCGAAGCCGGCGCGTTTGGCGCGCAGCGCTGCCTCGCGGTGCCACTTGCGCACATTGCGAATGTCTTCCTTATCCATGCGGCGGGTCTGCACGGGGTCATAACCCGAGCCGCCGATGGTTCCCATCGAAGCGGGTGCAAGCGAAGGGACGCGCGAGTACAGATTGGGCGCGTTGTAACCATTGTAGGCAAGCTCGATCCCGGCCAGCGAGCCATGCTTATGAACTGCCTCTGCCATCAATGCCAGTGTGGGGATGTCGTCATCGTCCCACAGACGCCCTTCAAAATAGGGCGAAAGATCGCTCGAGTGATGGATCTCCACTTCCTCGGTGCAGACCACGCCCCAGCCGCCCTCTGCTTTCATGCCACGCATGGCGGCCATGCCCTGCGGCATGCGATGCCCAAACCCATTGCACTGCGGCACCTGATAAAAACGGTTCGGAGCGATCACAGGACCGATCCGAACCGTTTCAAATAATATGGCATAGGGATTGTT
>DASTJG010000334.1:0-6072 GCA_035716785.1 Anaerolineales bacterium | reverse complement strand
AATGTGATCAACGTGCTTCCGTCAGCGCTAAACCTGAAGCTTCCTTGTGAACTATTTCTGATAGTTTCCCCGTACAATGTACCCCTCAACAGGGTCGAATTCCTGTCGTCATAAATCACCATGCTGCCGTTGGGATTGAATTCAAGGCGGCCACCAAGAAAACCCCGTTCCAAGACAAAAAGAGTTCCTTTCTTCACTCCGGTGACGGCATCATATTCAACGATCGCATCCTCGTTATAAACAGCAATTTTCCTTCCACCGGCGCTGAAATCTACACCATAAACTTTATAAACATTCCTGGTCTCGACCGTATATCGGAAGTCACCGCTTTGAGCATCCAAAATAAAATAGCCATAGCCCCCGCGACTGTTGGCAAGCAGACTCCTGCCATCGGGAGAAAACTTCAATTGCCTTTCAAATTCCTGAAAGTACAGGATGGGATCCGAGATGGTACAGTTCTTAAAATCCCAAATCCTTATTTCGCCTCGGTTGTCATCCCAGCTCAATCCCATATTGCCATCTTTTGTAAAAGATCGAAGGCGATGAGGAGCAATATCATCTGGATTTGAAAACGAACAAACCAGATCGCCCTGGAGAGTTTGAAGAACAAAGTTCTGCTGCCCAACCAGGACAAATTGAGTAACCGGCAAAATAGTGACCAGATCGGAAACAACCCTTATTTCCTCGTTTGTATTTGTATCGATCAAATGATTGGTATTGTCGTTCAACTCCCAATCGACCACGATGGAACCTTCAAAATTGAGAGCAGAATGACGCATTTGAATGACATCTTCTTTCACTATCCTTCCAGTAAACAAATCAACGCTTGAGATCTCCAAACCTTTTATCGAGGGATTCAGAAACTTAACGACCTCATTTTTGTCAAATCGAAAAAAACGAGGAAATTCATCACTGCCCTCGAAATCCTGCCGGAATATCTGTTCGCCACTGTTTGCATCGTAGATTAAGAAACTTCTCCAGCCCATATAACAGCGACCATCATTATGATTACTTTTTTGAAGCGTGACGATCCTGCTTCCATCCAGACTAAACTTTACTTCCGTGATGATCGAAGCCGGTTCAGCGACCTTGTTCGTGATGGTTTTGTGCAATTTGTTGGCGCTTAAATCCCAAATATTAATATCTATGTCTGCGATAGCCAGAAATCTCCCGTCCGGGCTAAAGGATATATTTTTATCCTGTAAATTGCACTCGTTATATTTCACATTAGGAGCAACAGGAAGATTAATAAACCCGATTGGTTCCGCAGTAATCCTGTCGTAAAAATAAACGCCGGTACTCGTTCCGACAGCAATTTGGCTGCCATCCGGCGAGAGTTCCACACCATAGACCATCCCCTTTCCCCAACGGTCGATCAGCTCAATTCGATGGACGTTTTCTGGTGTGATGACTTCCAGTTCAGGATGAGTAATTGCGATCTCAACGGGAGCAGGTTTATTGATCGGAATACTGGTGGGTGGGTTGCTCGGATGCATCGTTGCAGTTGATGTTGCCGTAGGGATAGGCGTAACGCCTCCACAGCTTGAAACCAGGAATGTACAAAGCAGGAAGAGTAATAACTTTTTCATTGTTTCGTCCATTTGAAAATTCTTAATGACAAATCGCCATCGCCTCCCAAACCCATTTCGGCTTCTCATATCGATGAATTACATTTTCTTCCAGGAATTGGATATCCCAACCCTGCAGGAAGAGACGCACGCTATCTTCATCGAAGAAGCGTTTGGTCCGGGTTCCCACCTGATAAAAATGAGTCTCGATCTCCTGCTCCGAGGCTGCGCCAAAGTGATGGTCGTTGGTCGAGTTGAAGCGGGCGAGCAGAAGACCACCACTCCGAGTACAGCGTTTGAGTTCAGTCGCGATCTGTCGTGTGACGTCTGATGAAAAATAATGCAGGCTCAAGCTTGCAATGATGACTGACAAACTATGCTCTGCAAAGGGAAATGGTTTTCCATTGTCCATCTGAATCAGATTCGCACCGGAAGCGAAACGCGCGCATTCCACTAGCTTTCCTACAGAGATATCCGTCGCAATGACAGCAGATCCTGCCGAGAGCAGGTCAACCGTATCCCATCCACATCCACACCCAAGCTCGAGCACGCGCCCCTCTGCCGATTTTTCCCGGATCAACGCCAGCCATTTGTCCAACCAGGGATCATTTTTCATAGTAACCAGTATACCTAAAGTTATCTCAAAATTTCTTTTACTCCGTCATTGCGAGGAGGGTGGAGACGCATAGCGTCGAAATCCCGACAATGCAATCTCAAATGCGGTTAGAAGGGATTAATCTCGAGTGAGATTGCTTCGCCGCTTTGCTGCTCGCAATGACGGAAATAAAACAGGCACATCCTCACGAACATGCCTGTTCTTCGTCGTCTATCGTCTGTCGTCGATCGTCCTACTCAGACTTATCCCGATAATCCTCATCCTCCAGCACAGTTCCATACGGATAGACCGGGCGCTCCTTCTTCCTGCCGCCATTGCTGAAAATGCCGGAAAAGAGCGGATGGATGCACATCTCATCGTCATGACTGATCGTCAATTCATGCGAAACGGTATATTCGAAATTGCCTTTGATGTAGAGGTCGGTCTCCTTGCCGGGAACGACGCGTCCCAGCGCGCCGATCTCGATCAGCATGCGCTGGAATTCGAACATGCCCTCGCCACCAAAGACAGCCTTGCCATGGCGGGTAAAGATCTGGTGAAGTTGCCCCACCGAAAACTTATGTCCCAGCTCGGGCAGGCAGCGTTTGCAGGTCACTTCAGCCGTCGGGTGAATGAGCTTGAACGCCACAAAGATCTCCCCAACAATGAACTCCTCCACTTTCCGCACACCGTTGATGATTTTCTCTTCGCTGATCGGAAACGGATTCACTCCTTCCACGCCTGCACCCTTGAAAATGGAGTTCAAGATCATCAGGAAATGACGCGGCAGGAGCTGCGTATGCCGCAGAATGTAGGACATCGTCTCTTCCTGATAGCCTGACTGGTTGGTGATCTTCTCGGGCAGCACTTTGCTGAAGAGCATCAGCGCATCGGCGCGTTTGGTGAGATCGAGCGGGGAAAGGTCCCGCAAAAATTTCGGATGATACAGGGCCAGGTAATACATCAGGCGCTGAGCACCGATCAGGACCAACTCGCTAGCCGTCCACTGGAGTTTCAATGCGCGCCGGAAGTCCTTGTTCGGGTTGGAGGAGATCTTGATGATTTGGCGGAATAACTCGGAGGGCAGGCAGAAGCGGATATCCACCACATCCCGCGGCTTGTTCATCGAACCGACGAATTTCAGCAGCCCCTGGAGCGAGTGCGAAACCGCCTCAATGTCCAGCCGAAAATCGTCGAGCGAATCCATCAGGATCACAAAGCTTTTCTTGGAGGCTTGCAGGCTGTCCACGACCACAGTCTTGGCATCATCGAAGGCAACCCGGTCCAACCGCTTCAGAATTTCCGCAACTCCATCCCGGGGAGCGTTATTCATGATTTCGTCAAACAGATTGGCAAGCTTCCAAAGCACATCGTCAACAGTATCGCCATCTTTAATGCCAACTTTCTCCAGGTAGCTATTAACAACAGCCAGCTTTTCCGACGATAACAACGGATGTTTGCGAATGTCCGAGAAGACGCAGGTCCACAGGATCGTTTCCCACAGTTCCGAAAGTGTTTCCGGGAAAACGGCATCGCTTGTGATGCCCTGGATGACACTGGAAATATGTCCCAGCAGATGGGCGGTCCGGATCTCGGTGTAAAAATCGTATTGCTTGTCGAAGAACACGGTCCGCAGGTAATAGGTTTTCCCCGCGCCTTTGCGTCCGATGATAATGGACGGCCGTTGATGGAGGTTTTTATAGATCCAATTGTGCCGTTCGAACAACCGGTTCATGACCTCCACATCTTTTGGATCGATGTCGACCGAGTCGATCGGGCCGAACGGCTCATCTTTTGTGATGTAAGGACGGATGATGTCGAACAATGGATGATCCTTCCGGATGTTTTGTACTTGTTTAGGGGATTATACAGTAAAACAGGGAGGATAAGACATCACAGGTCTCATTGTCCTGTGATGTCTCGACTACTTAAATCTCGGATACGATCCCAGCACCCTCAACATCAACGCATATTCTCCCAAATGGTCCAGCGCCTTGCGGACGGTTTCGTCCTGCGTTGCGCCGAGGAAATCGATGTAAAACAGGTATTCCCACGGTTTGCCCTGCAGCGGCCGGGACTCGATCTTGGTCAGGTCAATATCGCGCAGGGCAAAGACACTCAGAGCTTTGAACAACGCGCCAGGCTGGTTCTTCAGCGTGAACACGATAGAGGTCTTTGCATCGCCGTTGGGGCGTTCAGCAGGCGTCTTCGAAATGGCGAGAAAGCGGGTGTAGTTCTCAGGATTGTCCTCGATCCCCTCTTCGAGGATCGGCATCTCGTAGATCTGCGCGGCGCGGCGGGAGGCGATCGCGGCAGTATCGCGCGCGCCTGACTCCTTGAGCATCTTCACGCTCCCGGCTGTGTCGTACACCGCTTCGGGCTTCACGCCCAATCTGCGCAGATAGGCCGCGCACTGTCCCAGCGCCTGGTAATGACTGATTGCCTTTTTGATATCCGCTTTGGTCACACCGGGCAGAGCGATCAGGCAATGCTGCACGCGCAGAAAATATTCGCCGACGATATACAAGTCATGGCGCAAAAACAGATCGTAATTTTGATGGATGCTGCCCGCCAGTGAATTCTCGATCGGGACCAGACCACCATCACACGCCCCCGAGACAACCGAATCAAACACGGCATCGAAAGATTCACATGGCTGTACTTCCACCTCCCCAAAGTAATTAAAGACAGCCTGTTCCCCATACGCACCGGGTTCACCCTGGAATGCTATTTTCATTGTATGTTTCCTTGTTCATTGTATGGGCGACCCTGCATGATTGGCAAAACTCTGCAACTGACCCTGGCGGGTTGCCCCTACTGCTCACTGACTACTGTTTACTGACTACTGCCCCTCCGCCCACTCCACGATCTTCCGAAACCCCGCTTCCACGTCCTCATCGGAAGCCGCGATCGTCATGCGGATGAAGCCCTCGCCCTGCGCGCCGAAGCCGGAGCCTGGCACAAGTCCCACGCCTGCCTCTTCGAGGATTCGTTCGCAGATCTCAAGCGAGGTCATCTTCAATGGGCGAACGTCAAGGAAGAAGTAGAACGCGCCCTGCGGCGGCGTGACCAGCACCTTTTCGCTTTCCAGTTCACGCGAGATTTGCAGCACCCGCTCACGTCGATGCGCGTACGCCGCGCGCATATCCGCGGCAGCCTGTTGTACATCCAGGTCGGTCAGCGCGAAGGCCGCAGCCTTCTGCACGAACGGTGCGACACAGGTAATGGAGTTTTGTCCGGCTTTCAAGGCGTTCTCGATGACCGCCTGCGGGGCGGCAAGGTAGCCCACGCGCCAGCCCGTCATTGCATAGGTCTTCGAAAGGCTGTTGACAAGGATCGTCCGTTCCTGCGCGCCTTCGAACGCTGCCGCGCTGGTCGGCTTCTCACCATAATATAAATTTTCATAGACGGAATCGCTGACAATCCATAGACTGTGCTGTGCAGCAAACTCCTGCAATTGTTCCAGATACTCGCGTCTCGGATACGCGCCTGTCGGGTTGGATGGATAATTCAAAACGATGACGCGCGTCCTGGGGGTCAACGCCTTTTGCCAGGATTCAAAATAAGGAATGAATCCGTTCTCGGCGGGCGCGGGGATGCGGATCACATTCGCGCGCAGCATCGTTGCCATGTTGGCATGGGTTCCCCAGCTTGGGTCGGGGATCAGCACATCATCACCGGGATTCAAGATGGATTGCATCGCAAGATAATAAGCATGGATTCCCCCGTGCGTAACCAGCAACTCGGTTTCCGGGTTATAGGAAACGTCGTTGTCACGTTCCAGCTTAAGGGCTGCGGCACGGCGTAGTTCAGGATATCCCTGGCTGGGGCCGTAATGGGTGAAGCCTGCCTGCATGGCTTTGAACGCGACCTCGAGCACAGCGGGTGGGGTCGCAAAATCCGGGTCGC
>DASTJG010000333.1:0-2613 GCA_035716785.1 Anaerolineales bacterium | reverse complement strand
GCGCTGGCTTGCGGATAGCCAGTCATGGGTGAAGGTATCGTACTCGGCAAAGTCAGCGAATTTATCCCAGCGATCGTCGACTGCATCCACCTTTGTCATGTTGGGACGGTAGAGATCGTTTTGCAGCTGCAGGTTGTACGGGGGATCAGCAAAGATCAAGTCCACCGAGTTTTCAGACAGAGACTTGAGCACCTCGATACAGTCACCTGGCAGGATCTGGTTGTGAGGTAATTGATTCACAAAGCAAATTATACACTTGCGCGAATCAAAATGATTCCAGAACTGGCTGGATCACGATGCCGCCAAAATGGCCTTCATCGGCGTGGCAGCGAACGCCATCCACATAACATTCGTGGCTGGGATAACTCTCAGTTGTGTCTGCGTATTGTGCAATGAATCCGCCGGTCATGTCTATATTCGAAAACTTCAGCAGCCGTCCCTCCTTCGATGTTGCTCTGCTCGCGCACTCTATGCACAGATAACGCGGGTAGCGCGGGAAGAAAACGACGGATTTATGACAGATTGGGCAGTACTGTTCGCCCTGGGACATGGTTATTGATTTCTTTGCGCCTGCGCAGAACCAATGGTAACACCGAAAAAAAGCCGATGGCCACCTGAACAATTGCGGATTGTGTGAGAGATCAACGAAGGTCAAATCCACCGAATTCTCAGGGAAACTGATTATGTTACAAATTATACCTTTACAGTCATGGTACAGTGCGTGTCCGAAGAGAATCAGCCTGGCAGTGGATTGCGCCTGACCAGGCTGATGGTTTTTAACAGTCGTATGTTGCCAATGAGAAAGGAAACTAAACCGGCAACAATACCTTTATTTCCCTCTGAGTCTCAGGGTGTTATAGGGGGCTCGGTGGGTGACGGCGGATCAACAGGCGGATCGGTGGGGGGTGGGTCAACAGGTGGGTCAGTAGGCGGCGGTGGATCTGTGGGCTGTGGCGGCGCGGTAGGTGGAACCCGCGTGCTGGCCGGTGGTTTCGGTGTATCTTTGTCTTTGGGACGCCTCGTGACGGTTGGCCAGATAAAGGTACGTGATGGAGTGCTGGTAGGGGTTGTGGATTCAGTGGATGTGGGGGAAGGGGTCGACGTGAAAGTGGCGGTGGATGCAGGCGTGCGTGTGTCAGTCGCTGTAAGAGAACTCGTAGCTGTAACGGCCAGTGTCGTAAAGGCTTCTATTGGAAGTACCCTTGGCGTACTGCTTGTGGCTGTGGCTAACTCACCCCCGGTGTTTGGTATGATGATATCTGGGTCGTGCAGTTCCCGTGTTACTGAACTGGAAACAATAAATGGGAGGCTAAATGCGATTAAGAGAGTGACAACGATGACTGCAAATAAAATATATTCGTTTGTTTTCAATTCTTTCTTACCTTAACAATAAATAAATCGTCTTTTCTCGGATTTCCTGGCGAAATTATCTCATATTTTCATGAGTCCTCTGCTTTTCTACAACGATTGAAATGAAAATGAGATGAACCTATGACAAATTCTCCAGGCATCTTTTCGCCAATATTGCTGCAATATCCATGCGGTATTCTGCACTTGCCCATTCATCCGCCGCTTCGTGGAAAGCATTGCGCGCCGCGGCCTGCGCTGAGCGGAGGATGGCATCCGAAGTCGAAGCGTCCACCCCCTCGGCTTCGGTGCCATCCATCCCCAGCAAGGGACTCTTCCCGTAGCCGCCAAGGGCAAGGCGTGTACGGCCTGAATTCCATTGGGCGAGCGCGGCACAGACGATGGGCTTATCTGCCGGGGTACGGGAAACATAATCAAAAGCGAGTTTGACGTTGAGAGGGATGGTCATGCTTGTGATCAATCCACGCGGGCGCAAGGGGAGGAAGGCGCCGATGTTCGAAGTTTGAGAATTATTTGCGGTATCTCGAATATCGAGTTTGGCGTCCAGCGCCAGCAAAACTGTCGCAAACGTCGAACGTCCATCACACGCGACCAGCGTCCCGGCGACGGTAGCGGCATTGCGCAGGTTCAATGGCGCTTCGAGCTTCAACGCGGATTTCAGCGCAGCCGGGCAATGTTCCGACTCGAGTAACTGCTGCAAGGTGACCGTCGCGCCGATCTCGAGATTATTGCCTTGCTTTTTAACGGTATTCAAGCCAAGAGCTTGCAAGTCTACCGCTTCCACGGGATCGGCTGTCGGGCGGGCGAGAAGCGTACCGCCTCCCAGTGGGACCATGTTGGGTTGGGCAAGAAGGGTCAGGGCCTCATCCAGAGTTTTGGGGCGGTGGTACGCAGTGATCATACAGAATCTCCAGGGGAATTGTCTTTATTATACAGTTAAAAAGTTACCGCCATCAAACGATGGCGGTAACTGCAAGTTACTTTTCCGGATCACTACGGGTTGGATTCAGGGAGGAGATATTCCTGCCTGAGTGCCTGTATGTATGTGTGCTCTTCGTTTCCATCTTCATCGTGTCCATAGTAGTGCCAGACCGGTTGAAGATAGAGCTTTACCTGCTCGGGATCCAGAGTGTCATCGTAATAGGTTGGATCGGTGACGAAATAGATCAACTCGATCTTTTCGATGAAGGTGTCAGGCGGGACAAAAGAGTCGGCATCCCCGAATGGGTCGGGCATGACTTCGAT
>DASTJG010000332.1:0-3883 GCA_035716785.1 Anaerolineales bacterium | reverse complement strand
ATGGAGTGCTCGAGACGCGCATCTTCCAATCGCTGTTTCCCCGGCACATCTACGGCGTGGACTCGGGTGGCGACCCGCGCCATATCCCCGACCTTACGTATGAAAACTTCCGAAAATTCTGGGAGACATACTATCATCCATCCAATTCGTTCATCTTCTTCTACGGCAATGACGATCCGGAAAAGCGTCTCCAATTAATGGAAGGCTATCTCAAGCCGTTCAAGAAGAAAAAAGTGAAATCGATCGTCCCGCTTGCCAAGCCGTTCAAGCGACCGAAAAAAGTGGAATACGCGTATGATGCCGGTGATGACAAGGACATCGAAAAGAAACATTATCTGACTGTCAACTGGAAATTGCCGGATACATCTGACCCGGTGCTCAACTTCAGCCTGCGCATTCTCGGTCACATTCTGATCGTCACGCCCGCTTCCCCACTTAAAAAGGCATTGCTCGATTCAGGACTCGGCGAAGACCTGGCAGGCATCGGCATGGAGTCAGAGTTGCGTCATTTCATTTTCTCAGCGGGCTTGAAAGGTACGCGCCAGCGCCACGCCAGGAAGATCGAGAAACTTATTCTAGATACGCTCGAGACACTCGTCCGCGAGGGCATCGACCCCGATATGGTCGCGGCGTCGATGAACACGTTGGAGTTCCGCCTGCGCGAGAACAACACCGGCTCGTATCCGGTTGGGATCGCTCTCATGCGGCGCGTGCTGACCACCTGGATCTACGATGAGGACCCGTTCAAGCTACTGGCGTTTGAAGCACCGCTCAACGAGATCAAGCAGCGACTTGCCTCCGACCCGCGCTACTTCGAAAAGCTGATCCAGACTCATCTGCTGGACAACGTCCATCGCACAACCCTGCGTCTCAAACCAGACCCGGAGGCGGGTCGCCGTTTCGACGAAGACGAGAAGGCCCGGCTGGCGAAGATCCGCGAGTCGCTGAGCGAAAGCCAGATCGCGGAGCTGATCGAGAATACCAAAAAACTCAAAGTCAGGCAGGAGACACCCGACTCGTCGGAAGCGCTCGAAACCCTGCCGTTTCTCAAGCTTCAGGATCTGGAAAAGAATAACAAGACCATCCCCATCGACGTTCTTGAACTCGAGAGCACAAAGGTTCTCTACCACGATCTGTTCACCAACGGGATCGTCTATCTTGACTTCGGCTTCGACCTGCATGCCCTGCCAAAAGATTTGCTGCCGCTGACAGAGATCTTTGCCCGCGCCCTGCTCGAGATGGGCACCGACAAGGAGGACTACGTTAAGCTCTCGCAACGCATCGGCAAAAGCACAGGCGGAATCTCAGGCAGCGCGGTCACGGCGACAACGCTTGGGTCACGCGAGAGCGTGGCAAGACTGTTCCTGCGCGGCAAAGCGACCCTCTCACAATCTGCCGAGTTGCTGAACATTCTGAAGGACATCCTGCTTAGCGTAAACTTCGACAACAAGGAGCGCTTCAAGCAGATCGTGCTCGAGGAAAAAGCCGGGCTCGAGGCGGCGCTTGTCCCCAGTGGACACATTTATGTCAACCAGCGGCTGCGCTCACAATTTGGTGAAGCGGGCTGGGCGAAAGACCAGATGAGCGGCATCGGATATTTATTTGCCCTGCGCGAACTGGCGGAAGATGTGCAGAAAAGGTGGAAGTCTGTGCTGAAAAAGCTGGAAGCGATGCGTGAGGCGCTGATCACTCGCAATGCCCTGATCTGTAATGTTACCGTTGACGCCGCGAACTGGAATACGTTCAAGCCACAACTGGAGTCTTTCCTTTCGGCATTGCCTGCGAAAGAAGTAAAGATCTCGCCCTTCGACGTTCAACCTGCGCAAAAGAAGGAAGGGCTGACGATCCCTGCCCAAGTCAATTACGTGGGCAAAGGTGCAAACCTGTACGATCTCGGTTACGAGCGCGATGGGTCCGCAGAGGTCATTGTTGGCTATTTGCGGATGGCGTACCTGTGGGAGAAGATCCGCGTGCAGGGCGGCGCCTACGGCGCGTTCGCCGTGTTCGACGATGCCTCCGGCGTATTTAGCTACCTCTCCTACCGCGACCCGAACGTGGCTGCAACCATCGACAACTACGATCAGGCCGCGGCCTTCCTGAAAAGTCTCGACTCGTCCCGCCTGAGCGACAACGAATTGACCAAAGCCATCATTGGCGCGATCGGCGATCTTGACGCCTACCAACTCCCGGACGCAAAGGGCTACACATCCATGATGCGCTACCTGACTCACCGCACCGATGAATTACGGCAGAAAACGCGCGAGGAAGTGCTCTCCACCAACGGCGAAGATTTCATTGCCTTCGGCGAGGTGTTGGAGAAGGTCGCACAATCTAATGCGGTCGCAGTGATGGGATCGCAAAATGCGCTCGAGTCCGCGAACCTTGGACTGGAAGTGACGAAGGTGTTGTAAAACCCTCTCCCTTTCAGGGAGAGGGCAGGGTGAGGGTTCCTCGCATGGAAGCAAGATATCGCATTCATCCTGTCATTCTGGCACACGCGCGTGAAATGCGTCATCCGCAAACACCCGCTGAAGCAACGCTCTGGCATGCTTTGCGTAACAGAAAAGCCGGTTTTAAGTTCAGGCGCCAACACCCAATTTACAGATTCATAATTGATTTTTACTGTGCGAAAGCGAAGTTGTTAATTGAGATTGATGGTGAATCACATCTTGAGCCAAGTCAAATAGAATATGACCAAGCAAGAACAGAATATTTGGAAGAAATTGGCTATAAAGTTATACGGTTTACGAATAATGATGTCAGACATAACATCGATGCAGTTGCAAATGAAATTCTGCAGACTATTGAAGTTAGAATTGACAAACTTAAAAACAAGTAACTTGACTTCCCCTCACCCCTGCCCTCTTCCCACTGGGGAGAGGGGGAAAGAGTGAATATGAACCTCACCCTCAAGATCAACGGACTCGACCACACAATTGACGCGCCCGTATCCACCACCCTGCTCGCGGCTCTGCGCGGGCTCGGTTTCTACGGCATCAAATTCGGCGATGAGCAGGGACTCTCCGGCGCGGACACTGTTTTGCTGGATGGTAAACCCGTCAACGCCGGCTCGATGCTCGCGGCGCAAGCCGAAGGGCATAACATTGTCACCATCGAAGCTTTGGGCGAACACCCCGAGCAGGGCTGGAAGAAGACCGAAGGTCTGCACCCACTGCAGCAGGCGTTCGTCGAGTCGGGCGCGATCCAGTGCGGATACTGCACACCGGCACAGATCCTGGCGGCGAAGGCATTGCTCGACAAGAATCCGAACCCGAGCGAGGAGCAAGTCCGCGCAGCGATCGCGGGAGTTTTGTGTCGCTGCACAGGATACTTGAAGCCAGTGCAGGCTGTATTGAAAGCCGCGGCCGTCATGCGCGGCGATGAACCTGTCGATTGGGATGCAGTCAACTGGGATCTGGGAAGTTTCGGAGAAAAGCCGCCCGCCGATCAGCCGAGCGCCTCACCAAGTGAACAATTTGCAAATTTATTGACACGACCAATTGTTGTGGTCACACCGCAAACACAGGCATATCAAACTGTCGGCAAGCCCGAAAAGAAAGTGGACGCGGTCAAGCTGGTGCAGGGCAAGCCCGCCTTCACCGCGGACATGGACATGCGCGGCATGTTGTATGCACGTGTGTTACGAAGTCCGCACGCCCACGCCCGCATCAAAAATATCGATGCGAGCAAAGCGAGAGCTCTGAAAGGTGTCGCAGCAGTGCTGACCTGGCAGGACATCCCGCGCGTCGTCTATTCGACAGCCGGGCAGTCCGACCCGATCCCCGGCCCGCTGGATTCGTTCTCGCTGGATAACAAGGTCCGCTTCGTGGGCGACCGCGTGGCGATGGTCGCGGCGGAGACGCCCGAGATCGCCGAACAGGCC
>DASTJG010000331.1:0-16734 GCA_035716785.1 Anaerolineales bacterium | reverse complement strand
CCAGACACCGCTCCCCCAGTTGACCGCTGTGAACGCGACCCGGTCCGTCCCATCCACGCGTGCATATAAAGGTCCCTTCAGTTCATCAAGGTAAGCAATCCCATCTTTATCAGTCGTTTGTTCCCCCAGTTCCTTCAAGTTTTCATCATAGAACCTCACCGGCAGATCTTCCTGTGGCGTTCCACTTTCCAGGTCCACCACCCAGGCGGAGGCTTCATTGTCAGAGGTCTTGAGCGTGATATTATCCGACGCCACGATAAAGACAAAGCCCTGATAGAACTGTCCCTTGTAATCCAGCGGATCGCCCTTTACACCGATGAAGTAATATCCCGGCGGGAGCGGCTTCTCCCTGGAATCCTGCAGCGTGAATTTGAGATAATCCATTTGGTTGCGGATGGCGTCTTCGCTCACGGCGTCCCATTCGCGGACCGGCTCCACCCTGGGGTTAAAATAGCCCGGTTCGGATTTACCGGTCATGAGCCGGCTGAACTGCTCGAACGTGATCGAATACAGCGAGACCGTCCCCGCATCGAGGTTGACCTGCTCGAAGTACACTTCCTGCGGTCCTTTGGCGCGGTACACCAGCGGTTGCCAGGGCAGCACCAGCCGGGCGTACGGAGTTCGGTCCCCGGTCTTGAATGTGAAGGCATATTCAGTTGTGATCGTATTCCCGTAAATATCCGCGGCTCCTGGCAGCACCCGGACGACATAGTCCGTGGCGGGCTCCAGCCCATAAACGTTCAATTCCCAGTTGTAGTCGTTGAAGTACCACTGCAACTCTCTCTCGGGCTCCGGTGAAATTTTGATCCTGTCCTTCAGCGAGGCAAGTTTCATCGGGGAAGCGAACTGGATCGAGAGATGCTGGTCGAAATCCTTCGCCTCCGAATTCGCTTCGGGGAACGTGCGCAGGATGCGCGGCAACGGCACCGTCCCGAACTTAAGCGTCCAGCCCTCTTTCAGCGTTCCGCCATCTTTAGCGCGCATCTCTTTGGAAATGACGAGATCATAAAAACTGGCAATGGCATAACGTCCAACCGGCTCGATGGTCAGGATGGTGAAGTCTTTATTCCATTTCAGGCGAATGGGGAACGGCTTGCCCGTTTCGCGGTCCACCAGTGTCACGTGCTCACGCGCGCTTTCCGCTTCCATGGGCTGCAGGAACGTCACCGTAAACGCCTGATCCAGCAGGACATTCTCCATCTTTTCCGGCGGATTGGAAATCCCATTTAACAAAGAAAAATTTCCGATGACCGGCATGCGCGTGCTGAACTGCCAGACATGGGATTTCTCCAACGTTTCTCCCACTGTATCCTTGAGTCCACGTTCCACGCGGACCGTGTAGTGGGTCCCGTTTAATAAAGGTTTCTCCGGCTGGAACACATACACCGACGAGTTGACCCATTCCCCCTGCCCCGCCACCTCAGGCGAGAAGATCAATGGCTGAGGCAGGTCTGCCTGTTCCTCCTTGATCTTGAGTGGCACAACGGGATGATTGAAAATGACAGTGATATTTGTGTTGCTATCCACATCCTCGGCATCATGGGTCGGAAAGACTTGTGCTACGGCCAGCGCGTCCGAGGTGGTGAATTCGAGGCTTAACCCTTCTTCCAATGGTTTTCCATCCGCGCCGGTCGCAGAAGTGGAAACCGTCGCTTCATAAACGGACGAAGGCTCAAGTTTGGAGTCAGGTTGAAACGAAAACGTCTTCGGGTCCGTCCAGCGTCCGTTGCCGGGAACAGGCTCGTTATTCGAGTCGAGAAGCGTGAACGCATCCGTTGTCTTGTCCTGATCCATCTCGCGGTCAAAGACGATCTTGATCTCAGAGGAAAGCTCCAGTCGTTGTCCCGCGGGCGGGATCTGTTCCACCACATGCGGGGCGACCTGGTCCGCCTGCACCTGCACATCGGGCGGTGCTGCCAGAGTCGGACTTGGCGTTACATTTGGCACAGTCGTGACCGGACCGCAGTTGGTTATAAGGAAACTCGCGATCAAGAGGAAACTGATCAGAGGGAAGAGTCTTTTATTCATCCTGCCCGCCTTTGCGCAAAGTTGTTCCATAGATTACCGCACTTTCAGAAATAATGAGGAAAAATTTCCAGTTTGCTCGCGCGTTTTGAATATGCGTGCGGCACTATGTAAGACGAAATGAGTATCTACCCGGTTCCAGACCATGTCAAGTGAGACATCCGGCTATCAGGCAACTGGTTCTCATAGAAGTGCGGCAAGCTGACACTTGACAGTTTCTTCATTTCGCTATAAAATGACTGAGTAGTCAGTCACGATAAATTCTGAATAGGAAAGCTATGATACGAAAACTCGACCAGGCTAAACGAGAAAGTTTTTTGAACGCCGCCTTGAAGCTGTTCGTTGCCAACGGTGTGCAGAACACGTCCACTGCCGCGATCTCCAAAGAAGCAGGCACTGCCTCCGGTACGCTGTTTCTCTACTTCCCCACCAAACAGGATCTGATCGATGAGTTGGTCCTCCAAATCGGCAGGGAACAAGCCGATACGATGAAGGCATTCCTCGATCCATCTCTTTCGGTCCGGGATACATTTTTCACGATCTGGAACAGCTCCATCCGCTGGTTCCTGGAAAATATGGATGCCTACAACTATGTCCAGCAGGTGCGAGATACGGGGATGGTATCAGAAGCTACTGTACAGGAGTCCGCGAAATTCTTTGGTTATTACTACGACGCGATCCAAAAGGGCTTCAAAGAGGGCGCGATCAAACGTTATCCCGCCGACGTGATCGGTGGGTTTCTCTACCAGGATATTGTCGCTGTGATGAACATCCTCCTCGCCCGATCGACATCGGCAAAACAGGAAGAGATCATCCAGTTGGGGTTTGACATTTTCTGGAATGGCATCAGAACGGGAAAGTAGAAAACCATGAACCCGCTTCAACTACGATTTGTCAGTGCAGGATTATTCTTCCTGCTTATCCTTCCCTCCGGCTTTTGGCTAAGCCATTCCGGAAAACCATATGGCACACTCCTCTTCACCGCTCACAAACTGATCGGATTGGGGCTGTTCGTTTTCCTCGCCATCAACGTTTATCAAGTCAATCAGGCAACGCCGCTGAGCGCGCTGGAATTAACTGCCTGCCTGGTCGCTGCATTGTTCTTCCTCGCCACCATCGTGACAGGTGGACTGGTAAGCGTCGATAAAGCCATGCCAGTACTTGTTTCGCTCGCGCACAAACTGTTCCCCTATCTGACGGTGCTCTCCACGGTCGCAAGCCTGTATCTTTTGCTCAGGCAGAGATAAAAACTAAAAAATACTCACAATGTCCGTCATTGCGAGCCACAAAGTGGCGAAGCAATCTCATATTGAATTTGTTATTTGCAAACCCTAAATGAGATTGCTTCGTCGGGCTTTCGGCGCTTGGCGCCTCAACCCTCCTCGCAACGACAGAAACTTTTTTGAGACTTTTCGGTGATCACTTTGCATGATCGCCGAAAAGTCTGTTTTAATACGGAATATTTACTTAACGGAGGAAGAGATGTTTGACTCAACTCAATTTGGTTTATTTATCCTGGCGTCCTGGGCGCTGATCATCGCCCCCGGACCCGACATGCTTTATGTCATTACACGCGGCATCGCGCACGGACGCAGGGCGGGTATCTTATCGGCGGTAGGCGTCGTCTGCGGAATTCTTGTGCATACCACGACTGCAGCTTTGGGACTTGCCATCATCCTTCAGGCGTCTACGGCAGCTTTTCTGATCGTTAAGTTTGTGGGGGTGATCTATTTGCTTTACCTGGGCATCAAGTCGCTGCGCGACAAGAGCACTTTTCAGTTACAGGAACACACCTCCGCTGTCAGTTCTCACAAGCTCTTCTGGCAGGGTGTCTTATCGAACGTCCTCAATCCCAAGGTGGCGATCTTCTTCCTGGCATTCCTGCCCCAATTTGTTGACAGGACAGGCGGTCCCATCGGACTGCAAATGGTCATGCTGGGGCTCACCTTCGCGCTGTTTGGGCTTTGCTTCCTGGCCGTCGTTGGATATTTCGCAGGTGCGATCGGATCCTGGTTAACACGCCGGCCGCAGTACACAAATATCCTGCGCTGGCTTACGGGTGGAGTACTGATCGGACTGGGCGTACGCCTGGCGTTTACAGAGCGGCGGTAAGGAGGGCGACCCGCGGGTCGCCCCTACGCTTTACATGAAAACTAATGACATCCGTTCGTTGACTCCCCGGCGGATTTTCTGTAGACTCACAAGGCTCTCCACGAGAAGGCTTCCCACATACAGCACGCTGGATAAAGGACATGTATCATCGCATTCGCTGGACTCCCGAAAAGATCAAGCAACGCCTCGAATTAATCACCCCACTGATTTACATCAAAAGAAAGCCCCTCCCGTCGTTTCATTACCGCGAATTGGACAGCGCTCTCACTCCCCCGCCGGTTGGCATCGACGCCGATATCTCAGGCTGGAAGGAGATCGGCGCGCATGACTACTGGGGAGCGTGGATGCAGAACTTTGTCCTGCGGACCACGTTCACAATTCCTGAAGACTGGGACCCATCTCAGCCGGTCGCCCTGTATCTGCCGCTCGGCGAAGCAGGCGACTTCAGCCATCCCGAAGCGCTGGCTTACATTGACGGGTCGCCTCACGCCGCCTGCGACCGCCACCATCAGGAAATCCTGCTGAGTCCCGAATGGGCAGATGGAAAGCCACACACGCTCGTGCTGCACGGCTGGACCGGTCTGGGTGGCTCGACAAGTAGCGACCCTTTTACAAAGCTGTACATGCGGCAATGCGCGGTCGTGCAAGTCCATCAGCCAACGCGTGATTTCATCGCTCTGGCGCGCGTCGCGCTGGAGACTGTTCAGATTTTGGAGGAGAGTAATCCCACGCGCTACGCATTGCTCAACGCGCTCAATGAGACCTTCATCGCACTCGATACGCGTGATCCATTGGACTCCGATCATTTTTATCAAAGTGTTACATCTGCCACACAAGTTTTGAAAACGCATATCGAAAACGCGGCACTACCGCTGGATGTGATCGTCCATGCGACCGGTCACGCGCACATTGACGTTGCCTGGCTCTGGACGCTCGGTCAGACACGCCGCAAAACCGAGCGTACCTTCCAAAACGTGATCCGCCTGATGGAGCAATTTCCGGACTATCACTTTACGCAAAGCCAGCCGCAGGTCTATCAATTCATCAAAGAAGATCAGCCGGAGCTATTCGAATCCATCAAGCAGCGGGTCGCCGAAGGACGCTGGGAACCGATCGGCGGGATGTGGGTCGAAGCGGATTGTAACCTCAGCGGCGCCGAGTCGCTGGCGCGGCAATTCCTGTTGGGGCGCAATTTCTTCCGCGAGCACTTCGGCATGGACGCGGAGAGTCCTGTGTTATGGCTGCCCGATGTGTTCGGGTACGCCTGGGCGCTACCGCAATTGATCCGGAAGGCAGGCTTGCAATATTTCATGACGATCAAGATCGGCTGGAGCCAGTACAACCGCTTGCCTTACGACACATTCCTGTGGCAGGGCATCGATGGTACGCAGGTGCTCACACACTTTATCACCGTGCCCGACCAGGGAGCCTTTGCCAGCACCTACAACGCCATGGCCGACGCGCGCGAAGCGCTTGGCACCTGGAAGAATTTTCAGCAGAAAGAGTTGCACAAGGATCTGCTCATGGCCTATGGCTTCGGCGATGGCGGTGGAGGACCGACACGCGAGATGCTCGAGAATATCGAAGTGATGAAACGCTTCCCGGCGCTGCCGCAGGTCAGGCAGTCGAGTGCGAGGGCATTTTTTGAATCGATCGTCCCGCTGGCAGCATCGCCCATGATGCCCGTCTGGAACGGCGAACTCTATCTTGAATATCATCGCGGCACCTACACCACGCAGGCCCGCAACAAACGCGCCAATCGCAAGAGCGAATTCCTTTTGCACGATGCGGAGTTCATTGCTGCGTTTGCCTCGCTTCACGCCGGTTACAAATATCCCGCTGCGCAATTCACCGCGGCATGGCGCACGGTTTGCCTCAACCAGTTCCACGACATCATCCCCGGTTCGAGCATCGGACCCGTTTACGAGGAGTCGCAGCAGCAATATGCAGAACTGGCAAAGACTGTGACTCAACTCCGTGACGAGGCGCTCGAGGCTCTCGCACAAAAAATGGATGGGGATATTCTGCTCGTCAACCCCACCTCGTTCTCGCAGCCGGGACTGGTCTTCCTCCCCGGCGACTCACCATGGCAGCGCTTCACCCGCGACGGGCAGCCTGTTCCCGTTCAACCGGCGGAGGCTGGCGTCTGGGCCGATGCGGGGGAGTTGCCTCCCTACAGCGTGGTTGCCTTGCAAGCGATCACAGACGACCGACCACAGACCGTCGTCCATCGTCCATCGTCCATGGTCTTCTTGGAAAACAACTTTATCCGCGTCGAGTTCAACCTCGATGGCGATATCACACGCATCTTCGACAAACAAGCGGATCGCGACGTGCTGGCACCCAACGCACTCGCCAATCAGTTCCAGGCATTCGAGGACCGCCCGAAAAGCTGGGACGCCTGGGATGTGGACATTTTCTATGATGACAAAATGTGGCTGGCAGAACCGGCCAGTTCGATCAAGGTGATGGAACAGGGCGAACTGCGCCAAACGATTGAAATCCAACGCCACATCCTGAACAGTTTGCACACGCAGCGTATTTCCCTGAACTACAACTCCCCGCGGCTGGACTTCGACACGCGCATCGACTGGCATGAGCGCCACATCATGCTCAAGGTCGCCTTCCCCGTGAACGTGCTCGCGCCGCAAGCCACCTACGAGATCCAATGGGGCAACGTGCAGCGACCCACCCATCGCAACACCAGCTGGGACTGGGCACGCTTCGAAACCTGCGCCCACAAGTGGGTGGACTTGAGCGAAGGGAATTATGGCGTCAGCCTTTTGAACGATTGCAAGTATGGACACGATATTCACGACAACGTGATGCGGATCACGCTTCTGCGCTCTCCCACCATGCCCGATCCCAGTGCGGACTTTGGCGAGCATCAGTTCAAATACAGCTTGTATCCACACGAGGGATCATGGAATGAGGAAACACAACGCGAGGCGTATTTGTTGAACGATCCGATTGTGGTTTATCAGAGGCGAGAGGAAAGAAGAAAGAAAGCAAACAGTAAATTATCATCATTTGTAGCCGTTGATAAGCCAAACGCGATCATCGAGACAGTAAAACGCGCCGAAGATGGGAACGGAATCATCGTCCGCCTGTACGAGAGCCAGCGGAAACGAGGGCAGGTCCAGCTCAAAGCGGGCTTCGCGGTGAAAGCAGCCTGGGAGACAAACCTGCTCGAGGAAAACGAATCCGCTCTACGGGTTGAGCATGATTCCATCCAGTTGGATTTGAAACCGTATCAGATCATGACACTGAGGCTGCAACCCAAATGATGACAGAGCAGGAGTTTCTCGTCTTCCTGGATGCCAACAAGTTTGTGTACCAGCACATCGAGCATCCCGCAGTTTTTACCTGCGCGGAAGCGGAATTGCATCGTCCCAGCCTACCGGCGGTCAGCACGAAGAACCTGTTCCTGTGCGATAAGAAGGCGCGGCGCTTCTTTCTGGTCGTAACCGCCTGCGAAAAAACCATAAAGCTGGATGAACTATCATCACAACTGGGAGTGGCTCATTCGCGATTTGGCTCAGAAGAAAACCTGATGCGCCTGCTCGGCGTGACCCGCGGCGCTGTGACCATGATGGGACTCGTGAATGACACAGAACGCCAGGTAGAATTATGGATCGACTCGGAAATCTGGCACGGTGAATATTTCCTGAGTCATCCACTTGTAAACACTGCCACACTGGTTCTTGCAAAATCAGAACTGGAGCGTTTCTTTGCGTTGACCGGACACGCTTTACACTTCTTTGAAGGAGCGTGACAAAGTGACGGAAACGTCACCTGCCACCCGAAAGGACGCGCAATGCCCCCCAATCCATTCCTCAAAAAGTTAGGTTTTTCCGAAACAGACCGCGCCGTCATCATTCACACCGATGACATCGGCATGTGTCACGCTTCGCTGGAGGCGTTCAAGGATTTGTGGGAGTTTGGCATCATCACCTCCGCGGCCGTGATGGTACCCTGTCCCTGGTTCCCGTCCGTGGCGCTGCTCTGCCAAGCGAATCCGGAGATCGACATGGGCGTCCACGCGACGCTGAATGCAGAGTGGGAAAGCTATCGCTGGGGGCCGGTGTCGACGCGGGACCAGGCCTCAGGACTGCTGGATGCGGATGGATACTTCCATCAATGGCATCAGGCCGTGTACGACAACGCCGAGCCGCAGGCGGTCGAGAAGGAAGTCAATGCCCAGATCGAGCGCGCCCTCGCGGCTGGCATCGACGTTACGCATGTCGATTCACACATGGGGACGATCATGAATCCACTGTTCATTCAGTCCTACCTCCAGGCTGCCGCGGGCAGACTTTTGCCGTCCATGCTGCCGCGCCTGGATGCTCAGGGAGCCGAAATGATGGGGATGAGCCCGGCTGAAATGCAAGCGTATGTACCCGTCATGCAGCAGCTTGAAAAGATGGGCTTGCCGATGGTGGATGGCATCCTGATGATGCCGTTGGATGAACCCAGTGAACAAAAGCAACTGGAAATTGCCAGGCACTTGCTCGGCAACCTGCCTGTGGGCATTACCCACTTTATTTTGCATCCTTCAATCGACACGAAGGAGCTGCGTGCCATCGCCCCGGATTGGGAAAGCCGTGTGGCAAATTACAAGACGTTCATGCGCGACGAGTTGAAGAAGTTCATCGAGAACGAGGATATTAAACCGATCGGATATCACCAGATCCGAAATGCGATGAGAGGTTAAAGGGACCGTCGAACAATCCGGTGCTCGATTCCTGGCGTGGCGCAACCGAGTGGCGAACAAACTGGATCTCCGCCGTACCCGAATAGTTGCCAACGCCGTCATGATTTTGGGAATTGTGCCGATGGTCTGATGATGCCTGCTTTCGGCTACAATACGCTCCTCGATGTTCATTTGCTATGGTTCTATGGATTGCATAGAAACTATTTGAAGTAAATCAAAGAAACACTAAGCAGAAAAAGGAGACTGTCAGCAAGTGAGGAAGCAACTCTTCTCCCCTTACCGCATTTGTCCCATTGGCGCGCATATCGACCATCAGGGTGGCGCGGTGCTGGGTCGTACCATTCAACTGGGAACCATGCTTGCCTACGAGCCGCTCGACTCAAAGGAGATCCACATTGCGAGCGAGCAACTGGGTGAAAAACGATTCGCGATCGGCGACGAGATCGACAAGTCACATTGGGCCCGATATGCCCAGGCCGCGGCGCGCGTCCTGCCCGATCTCAAACGCGGCATGCGGGCCTATCTCACAGGTCCGCTGATTGGCGCAGGTCTGAGCTCGTCTGCTTCGGTTGGACTGGCATACATCAAGGCGCTTGCCGATGTGAATGACATCGAACTATCGAGCCACGATCTCGTGCGGCTGGATTTCGAATTGGAACACAGACAGCTCGGCCTGCAAAACGGGACTCTCGACCCGCTGACCATCGCACATGGCAAGCGGAACGCGCTGCTCTTCATGGACACGCTGGCTGCCTCTGCCACCCCGATCTTTGATTCGCCCACCAACGACTCCACGTGGATCGTGGCATATTCAGGCATCTCGCGGGAACTGATGAAGAGCGGATACAACGTCCGTGTGGAGGAGTGCCACCAGGCGGCTGCCGCCCTGAAGGATGGAGCAAGAAGGTTATCGGATGTTCCGCGCGAGGAATTCGAGGAGAAGAAAGATCGGCTACCCACAAACCTGCGTCGCCGGGCGGAACATTTCTTTGGCGAGGTTGAGCGCGTCCATCGCGGTGCACAGGCCTGGGGGGAATCAGATCTGGAGTTGTTCGGGCAACTGATGAATGAATCGTGCCAGTCATCCATCAAGAATTATGAATCCGGCAGTGATATTTTGATCGAGCTTTCCGAACTGGTGAGCAGCACAGACGGCGTACACGGCAGTCGTTTCAGCGGCGGTGGCTATGGCGGATGTGTCGTCGCGCTGGCAGAAAAAGAAAAAGCGGAAGCGGCAAGCCAGGATATCGCGGAAAAGTTCTCCTCGCGCCACCCGGAACTGCCCTCACAAGTGTTCGTTGCCGAAATGGGAGATGGGATCGCGGTCCTTTCCACCGAAGAGGTCGTCGGGGTGAAATCGTGATCCGTTCGGCAATCCTGTTGGCAGCAGGGCGCGGCAAACGACAACGCCCTTACACGGACAGTACCCCCAAGCCCCTTCTGCCCGTACGCGGGCGCCCGACCCTGGACTACGTGCTCACCTCGGTAAAACGTGCCGGTGTGGAACGCGTCTGCATTGTGACCCGACATCTGGAAGAACAGATTCTTGAATATGTGGGCGATGGCTCTCAATGGGGTTTGGAAGCAGCATTCGCTCATCAAAGTGAACTGCGCGGCAGTGGCGATGCGTTGATGTCGGTTCCACGCGAGTGGATTCGCACAGAGCCGGTCATGGTCACTGCGACCGATTACGTTTTGCGTGAAAACGATCTGCTCGAGCTGGTCCAGGCGCATGAGGCGAACCGGGTAGACATCACCATGAGCTTGAAGCAGTGCCCTGTGGAAGAGTTGATGGCACGTTCCAGCGTCGATGTGGATCCCGATTGGCGCGTGAGGCGCATCATCGAAAAACCGACCCGCGACGAGATCATGAGTCCCTACGCGGCGTCGATCCTGTTTATCCTGCCACCACAACTCTGGGAATATCTTGCCAGGCTTCAGCCTTCGCCGCGCGGCGAGATCGAAATGCAGGCTGCCGTGCAGATGATGCTCGAAAACGGATTTACAGCATGCGGTTTATTACAGCCCGTACCGGAAGAGTGGGACGCGTCTCTTCACCTGACACCTGAACCCTGAAACCTGGCACCCCACACTTCTTACACGGAGTCTTCATGAAGTATTTTCTAGGCATCGATGTCGGTTCGTCCAAAACACACGCGCTGATCGCAGATGAAACGGGTCAATGCATTGGGTTTGGCAAAGCGGGCGCCGGCAATCATCAGAACGTTGGCTACGATGGACTGACTGATGTCCTGCAGAAGTCGTTTGAGGGCGCGTGTCAAATCTCAGGTATTAAAAAGGACCAGATCGCGGGAGCAGGGTTCGGTATCGCGGGATACGACTTTCCCTCCGACCGCGAGGGGCACTTGCAGGCAATCGCCACCCTGGGATTAGCATGCCCTGTGGAGGTGGTCAACGATGGCGCGAACGGCTTGATCTCCGGCACATCGCATGGGATCGGGGTGAACGTCACGGCGGGTTCCTCCAACAATTGCCGTGGCAAAGGCAGGAATGGCAAAGAAGGACGGATCGTTGGCAACGGCCCGATGTTTGGTGAATATGGCGGCGCGACAGAGATCGTTTACCGCGCCATGCAATTCGTGAACTACGCCTGGATCAAACGCATGCCGCCAACCGCGTTGACGAAAGTTTTTCTCGAAGCAACCGGCGCAAAAGATGAAATGGATTTGATGGAAGGATTATCAAACGAGCAATATCATCTATTTCCATTCATTGCCGTCGAAGTCATCAATACGGCGCGCGCAGGCGACCTCGCTGCACGGGAGGTGATGCAATGGGCGGGCGAGGAACTTGGCTGGCTGGCGATCGCTGTGGCGCGGCAGATCGAGATGGAGAACGAAGAGGTCGAGATCGTTCAGTCCGGCACGGTCTTCGAGGCAGGGGAACTCATTATGCGACCAATGCAAGATACGATCTTGAAGCATCTGACAAAAGCAAAATTGCTCCGCCTCGACGGTCCCCCTGTCGTTGGTCCATTGATGCTTGGGATGCAAATGGCTGGTATCGATCCATATCCGATGAGTAAAAAATTGATCGAGAGCGCAAAGGAATTCATACGATAAAAGGATTTTAGTTATAGCCCATCTTACAATCTTCGCACGAATTTTTTAGTCCTTCGCGTTCATTCGCGAAATTCGCGGCTGAGAAGAATTCGGCTGCAAAGCAGCGGAGACCCTTCGGTCGCGGAAGAACGCTCCCTCAGGGTGACATATTCTCTTTAGAGTCTTAGCTCCATGATCGGCAGGCTGCGCGGCTGACCCTCCAGTTCGTATTGAACCTCGCCGATCTGACTCATCCCCATTCTTTTGTAAAAGCCAACGGCATTAGGATCTGCCTCGAGTTGCAAGGTTGTGTTTCCACGTTCGCGGGATAACTCCACCGCGTGCAGGAACAATGCCTTTCCAACGCCTTTGCCCATATATTCGGGTAATACCCACAAATTTTCAATCGAGGCTGTTCCGTTCTTCTCCTGCAGGGTGTAAAAGCCAACAAGTGTTTCATCCACATAAGCCACCCAGCCTTCATTCTCCTCGAAATATTGTGGGCGGAAGGTTAACTGTGGTCTCCAAATTTCCAGCCAGCGTTGAGGGTAGCCCCAGTGCGCTTTGGCAGCCAGCGCGATGCGCGTCAGCTCGCTAGCTTGTTCAGGGGTTACACGTCGAATTTGAAGATTCATTAGTCACGAATTTGCGCGAATTTTTTAAGCTATTCGCGATAATTCGCGAAATTCGCGGCAAACATATCACCCCACTATTCTAATCTCGCGCGGCATATCGGAGAGCACATCCGCGCCGGTTTCGGTGATCACTACATTATCTTCGATACGGACGCCGTTACGTTCCGGCAGGTAAATCCCGGGTTCCACGGTAAATGCCATACCGGGTTCGAGCAATTGCATGTTGTCGCCGCGCATGTAGGGATCCTCGTGGGCTTCCATGCCAATGCCATGACCGGTGCGATGCGTGAAATAGACTCCATAACCCGCTTTCTCGATCACCTCACGCGCGGCCTTGTCCACGTTCGCACAGGGGACGCCGGGCTTCGCCGCGGCACGTCCTGCCGCGTTTGCCTCCTGCACGATCCTGTGGATCTTCTGGCATTCGTCATCCACCTCCCCCACCGCGAATGTGCGCGTTAGATCAGAGATATAGCCTTCATAGGACGCGCCCCAGTCCACGACGAGCAGATCGCCAGATTGCAATTTACGATCACCAGGGGAAGCATGCGGGTTGGCCCCGTTCGGTCCACCGGAGACGATCGGTGCGAAGGGCATTTCCGGCTCGGAGCCATGTTTGAGCAACTGCACGACTAACTCGGCAGAGAGTTCCCTCTCGGCCATCCCGATCTTGATCAAGGGAATCGTCGCTTCGAGCGCATCCTGCGCGATCTTCACCGCCCGGCGCATCGCCTCGACTTCGGCTTGGTCTTTCCTCAAGCGCAGACCGGCCAACACATCACTTGCGTCGGGATAATCCGCTTCCGGCGCGCCTGCCTTGACGTGGCGAAATTCCAGCAGACGCATTTGGCGCGGCTCGACACCGATCCGCTTCCCCTCCAGACTCAAAGCCTGAGCAGCCCTGCGAAAGGCACTGTCCCACTCCGCAGGATTCTCTGGATAAGCAAAAACCTGAAGTTTGTACGGCAGCGCCGCGACCTTCTGCAATTCAAGCTCCGGTAACACAATCGCAGGGGTCTGGTCCTTCGCAACCATCAACACGACCGGACGTTCCATCAAATGAAAGTGCAGGCCGGTGAGATGCGTCAGGGTGGGACCCGGATTCAGAATCACGGCATCCAGGCCCGAGCGTCGGAGGGAAGCGTTGAGTTGATCGAAGCGGGATTGCTGCATATATGGTTCTCCTGTATAGTTTTCTCAAAGTAAAAGAGTCCACGAATTTACGCTAATACCCTGCGGGCACGATGTCGTCACGAACTGTTTTTAAATTCGCGTCCATTCGCGAAGACACCTGCACTTGCGTGCTGGTGCAAGTGTTAGCGTATAAAACCGACGCAAGGCCTTTCTATTTCCTCCTATCCTCTTCATGATAGGAAGCAAAGGCTCGCGCCTGAATAGCATCCGAAATCTCGGTAAAGTGGGAGTTGAGGAAGATCGAGAAAGCCATTACCCGGGGCAGGATCAGGCTCCGGCGCGGACGCTTGGCCAGGGTCACCACTGCCCGGGCGACATCCTCAGCAGTGAGCGTCAGCCAGGCGGGCGTCCGGAAGCGCTGCTTGGCTTTGTTGCCACCAACGTGCTTTTGGAATTCCGTCGCGGCCCCGCCGGGATAGAGCGCAGAAACCTTCACACCAAACGGACGAGCTTCACGACGCAGGGACTCCGTAAAGCCGCGCACACCAAATTTCGCCGCCGAATAAACCGTATAAAGCGGAGGCGCTGCCCAGCCTGCCATCGATGCCATGTTGATGATATGCCCGCTGCGCTGCCTGTACATTTGCGGCAGGACCGCGCGCGCCGTCCAGATCACACCGAGCAGGTCGACATTGATCTGCCCCTGAATATCCTTGATGGGGTCGAGCGCTTCGAACCAATCGAGCCGTCCAAAGCCCGCATTGTTGAAAAGAATGTCGATGCGGCTGTATCGATCCACCGCCGCTTTGACCATAGATTCGATTTGTGAGGGCTGCGTCACATCCACTGAAACGGGCAATGCCTCCCCTCCGTTAGCATGGATCTCGTTTGCCAGTTCCTCGAGCCGTTCCATGCGCCGCGCCGCCAGGACGATTTTGCAGCCTTCCTGCGCGAATAATTTTGCGGCAGCTTCGCCAAATCCCGAAGATGCACCGGTGATCAAAACAACCTTACCACTTAATATAGACATTGCTCCTCCTGCCAGTTTAATCAACGTCCCGAAGGTTCCTATCACTTGACAGTGTTTTCCGAGAAACCTTCGGGACGTTGGTGCAAGCTAAACTACAAATCACTCGCTCTCTTCTTCTTGTTGTTGTTCTTCACCTTTTTGCTTTCTGGGACGCGGCGGTTCGATGACAGCCTTGGAAGCGAGCGCGATCTGCAAAACCTCATCCATATGTTTGACAGGGATGATCTTCAATTCGGACTTGGCAGTCTTTGGCAAATCCACCAAATCCTTTAGATTCTTTTCGGGCAGGATAACCGTCTTCAACCCGGCACGATGGGCTGCCAGCACTTTTTCGCGCACGCCGCCGATCGGCAGGACGCGCCCACGCAGGGTGATCTCACCGGTCATGCCGACATGCTTGAAGACCGGACGCCCCGTCAGCGCCGAGACGATGGCAGTCGCCATCGTGATTCCCGCCGAGGGTCCATCCTTCGGGATGCCGCCCTCCGGCATGTGGACGTGAATGTCCATGCGCTCGAACACATCCATATCGATACCAAGCGAGGGTCCGCGCGACTTGATGTAGGTCAGCGCCGCCTGCCCAGATTCCTGCATCACATCGCCCATCTGGCCAGTCATTTGCAAGCCACCTTTGCCTTCGAGGATGGCAACCTCCACGGGCATGATCTCGCCGCCGTTCTCCGTCCATGCCAGGCTGGTCACCACACCGACTTCGTCGTTGCGTTCGGCTTCCGTTTGAAAGACCTGCTGAGGGCCGAGGAACTTCTCGATCGATTCGGCAGTGACCATCGTCGGGTACTTCCTGCCTTCGGCTTTCATACGCGCGATCTTGCGGCAGACCCGCCCGATCTCGCGCTCCAGGTTGCGGACGCCGGCTTCGTAGGTGTATTCGCGGATGATCCGGCGGATCGAATCCGGCTCAAATGTGATGTTGAGTTCATCCACGCCGTTTTCGTTCATCTGACGCGGGATCAAGTAACGATTGGCGATCTCGAGCTTTTCCTCTTCGATGTAGCCGGGGAACTCGATCACTTCCATGCGGTCGAGCAGTGCGGGCGGGATGGTGCCGAGCGTATTTGCCGTGGTCACGAACATGACCTTGGAAAGATCGAACGGCATCTCCAGATAATGATCGCTGAAGGCATTGTTCTGTTCTGGGTCGAGCACTTCGAGCATCGCCGAGGCCGGGTCGCCGCGGAAATCGGAATAGAGCTTGTCGATCTCATCCAACATGAACAGCGGATTGGCCGTCCCGGCGCGCTTCATGGTCTGAAGGATGCGCCCCGGCAGCGCCCCGATGTACGTGCGTCGGTGGCCGCGGATCTCCGCTTCGTCACGCACGCCGCCTAACGACACGCGCACAAACTTGCGCCCAATCGACTCGGCGATCGAGCGTCCCAGCGATGTCTTGCCCACACCGGGTGGTCCCACGAAACACAGGATCGGCTGGCGTTCCTTTTTCGGTTTGAGGGAACGCACTGCGATGTATTCCAGGATACGTTCTTTGGCCTTCTTCAAGCCATAGTGATCGCGATCCAGAACCTTGGCCGCGTTCTTGACGTCCAGGTTATCGGGTGTGACATTCGTCCAGGGCAGTTCAACGATCCAGTCAATGTACGAGCGGATGATGCCCACTTCGGGCGCCATCGGGGGCATCTGGTTGAGACGCTCGAGTTCCTTCAGGGCGGTCAGCTTCGGCTCATCCGGCAGGTTCGCCGCTTCCACTTTTTTCTTCAGGTCGGTGATATCGCGCGTGAAGATGTCGCCTTCGCCCAGCTCGTTCTGGATCTGACGCATTTGTTCACGCAGGTAATACTCACGCTGACTCTTATCCACCTCGCTTTGGACGCGCGAATGGATTTCGTCCTCCAGCTCCAGCACGTCCACTTCCTGCGCCAGGATCTTGTTCAGTGCCTGCAGACGTCCGCGGGCATCGGGCAGCAGCAACAGACTCTGCTTGGCTTCGGCATTCAACGCCAGAGAGGTGGCGACCATATCCGCCAGCCAGCCCGGCTCGGAGAT
>DASTJG010000330.1:0-7717 GCA_035716785.1 Anaerolineales bacterium | reverse complement strand
GATCTTCACGCGCCCCATTCAGGACCGCCCCACCATGTTCGTCGAAGTCATCCAGCGTCACGGCTCACAGGGATTCGGCAAAGGCAACTTCAAAGCTTTGTTCGAATCGATCGAACTGGAGCAGGAACGCAGAGGGAATCTGTGATTTTGGAGTCAGGGACCGCCCGCAGGGCGTGCTCCCGTGTTCTCCGCCAGCAAGCTGGCTGACTCCAAAGGAAAAACCATGAAATTTGCAACCATTTCCACGCTGCGCGCGACGTCCCAGCCGGCTTTCGTTATGGATGACCGCGTCTACACCCTGCCCTATCCCGACATGCACGCAGTCATTGCGGTGGGCGCGGAGAACGCCGCGCGCCGTGCATCGCAAGAGTCACTTTCGCTGGATGAAGTCAAATTCCTCTCACCGCTGAAACCCACTACACTGCGTGATGCCTATGCCTTCGAGCAGCATGTTGTCACTGCCAATCGGAACCGCGGACGTGACGTGCCTGAAGAGTGGTACCAGTTCCCAGTCTTCTACTTTACCAATCCAAATTCAGTCTTCGGACATGAAGATGTGATCCCCTATCCGCCATATACGGACGCCATGGACTATGAACTCGAGATCGCAGCAGTCATCGGCAAAGGAGGGATGAATATCAAACCCGAAGACGCTCCTGCGCATATTTTTGGCTACACGATATTCAACGACTGGTCTGCGCGGGATGTTCAACGAAAAGAAATGATCGTCGGACTGGGCCCCGCCAAAGGCAAGGATTTCGCCTCGTCGTTTGGGCCGCTCATCGTCACGCATGAAGCGCTGGCCGATAAAGCGGCCGGACGCCCGGGCGTGTACGATCTCACAATGACAGCCAGGATCAACGGCAAGGAATTCTCCCGAGGCAACTTCAAAGACATCCACTGGTCATTTGGGGAGATCATCGCACGCGCTTCCGAATGTGTCATGCTAAACCCGGGCGACGTGATCGGCTCCGGAACGGTCGGCACGGGCTGCCTGCTGGAACTGACCAAATTTCAGGGACCATGGTTGAATCAGGGTGATGTTGTCGAACTGGAAATCGAACGAATTGGTGTTTTGAGCAACACAATTGGGAAGAAAGGTTAACAACTCCGCACTGCTGGGTTCAGCACAAGAACTTATACAATGGAGCAATACTATGGAAGACTCTCCCGCGCATGATATCGAGCTATATCCTCTTGAAGCCTTCATCATCCTGTTGAATCACGAAGTTAACAGGTCGCGGCGCTATGAACAACCTTTGACTCTCCTGCACCTTGCTTTCGAAACGAAGCCCGCTGATCCGCAAACCAGGTATAGCGCTGAAATATTCATTATCAACATTCTCAATCTGCGTTTACGGGATACCGATATCCCATGCAAAAAAGATAACGAGTTCCTGGTATTAATGCCAGCTACAGATGAACAGGGTGGGCGTATGGCCTGCGAACGCCTGGAAAAGTTGTTTCATGCGGAACCTCAGTCCTACGATAGAGTATCCTTCGAAGTGTCCGTTTTTGTCGGAATGGCAACCCTGCCGGGAGACCGCTCGATATCCAGCAAAAAACTCCTGCACAATGCAGCACAGGCACTTCAACACGCGCGTATGCATCGACTTAAACACACCGTCATATTCTCCGAGATCGAAGACTGATCTATGTTCGTTTGGTCAACATTTAATTGAGGGCAATCTTTTCAGGAAAAGAGAGATACATGAAAAAGCAAATATTGTACGGGATCATCGGGGTGGTAGTCATTACGCTGGCTTGCTCCTTCGGGTCAGGGACGCCCACCGCGCCGACACAGCAGGTAGATGAGGTAGGGACTGTTGTCGCGGCGACCATGCAGGCACTCCTCACTGCGACCAGTGAAGCCTCGCCCACTCAGGCTCCAACGCAAAGCAGTGGAACACCGGTTTCCTTTGAATATGCTTCATTTGACATTCCAAACGAACTGGCAAGCGGAGCAAACCCGGAAGCTGTACCCGCCGTTGGCGAGGATAACGGTGCTCCCTGGGAAGTAGCGCCTGCACATTTGAAGTTCACACTGACAGGTTATCCATTGCAGGACAAATTCCACGAGCCGCAACTGTTTATTTATCCAGCCGATGAATTTGCACAGGCGCATTCTGGGGCAGCGGAACAGATCGACCGGCTCAAAAAGGCACTGGCAGGTTCCCCGCTCCTGCAGGAGACTCTGCCGATCATCCCTTTCTTCAATGCAGGTCCTCTTCTCACCGCCAATATCAAAATCATCCCATTCCAGAACGGCAGCGGCGTTCGCACATTGACACAATATGCCCAGTACTCCGCGCCGGTCAACAACCGGGAGTTGTTCTATCACTTCGAGGGGCTAACAAGCGATAATAAATATTACGTGATCGCGATCTTGCCCATTACCGCGCCGTTTCTGCAGGAAGATGAAAAGCCGGAAGCATCCCTTCCGGAGGGCGGCGTGCCATTCCCGGCCAATGCCGAGCCGAGTCAAACCTACTATATTTCTGTCACGGAGAAATTGAATTCACTAGCCCCCGATGCGTACACACCGTCGTTAAACACATTGGACACCCTGATCGAATCGATTCTCGTGACAACCCCTTAAGGAGGTACCATGCCCTTTTACCATAAACTCGGGCAGATCCCCCACAAACGTCATACTCAGTTTCGCAAACCAGATGGAGGACTTTATCGTGAAGAATTGATGGGATTGGAAGGCTTCTCCTCCCTTCAATCGACTCTCTACCATAACTTTATCCCGCCGCGCGTCAAGCAGGTGGAAGATCTCGGGTCACGCCTGCCCGAAACGGTGGACTTTGGCCCGATCCGCCACCGCGCCTTCCGTACCGCCGACGCGCCGCTGGGAACGGATCCCGTTTCGGCGCGTATCCCGCTCCTCGCCAACCGGGACGTGACCCTTGGCATCTCGCGCGCCTCGCAAAGCATGGACTATTTCTATCGCAACGCACAGGCTTACGAGACCTGGTGGGTTCACGAAGGCAGCGGGACGTTGAAATCCCAGTTTGGCAACCTGAAATTCCGCAAAGGCGATTACATTGTGATCCCCTTTGGCACCACCTGGCAAATGCACCTGGATAATGGTGAAGCGCGCTTCTTTACCATTGAAAATCCGTCCCAGATCGAGCCGCCCAAACGCTACCGCAATGAGTTCGGGCAGATGCTCGAGCACGCGCCGTATACCGAGCGCGACATCCGCCTGCCCGAAGAGCTGGAGACACACATGGAGCGCGGCGAGTTCGACGTACGGATCAAGGTGCGCGACCGGCTTAGCAGGCACGTCCTCGATTACCATCCCTTCGATGTCGTTGGCTGGGATGGCTATCTCTACCCATGGATCTTCAACATCGAAGACTTCGAACCGATCACCGGGAGGGTCCACCAGCCGCCGCCAGTGCACCAAACCTTCCAGGCGCACAACTTCGTGGTTTGCTCGTTCGTGCCGCGCCTGTTTGACTACCACCCGGAGAGCATCCCCGCGCCCTACAACCACTCAAACGTCAATTCTGATGAGATCATCTATTACGCCGAAGGTGATTTCATGTCCCGCAAGGGCATCAACCGCTGCGACATCAGCATGCATCCATATGGCTTGCCGCACGGTCCACAGCCGGGAATGACCGAAGCCTCGATTGGTAAGAAAGAGACGAAAGAACTCGCCGTAATGGTAGATACATTCTATCCGCTCAATCTCACCAGCCAGGCGCTGGAGTACGAAAAACCGGAATACATGTCCACTTGGCTGGAGGGAAGCGGAGAATAATTAACAAGGGCAGGAAATTATCCTGCCCTTGACGCCTATTTCCTTGTGTAAGAGGAGGGGGTAGGTCAGGCAAGTTCATCAATGTACGACCATCGACCGGAGGAAAAATGAACGACCTACTCCCATTTCTTACAAGTATCATCGGCCTGCGTGACCCACATGGGAAGGGACATTCCAATCATGTACGAGAATTGTCAGCTGCCTTCGGGCGAAAAGTTGATATGTCCTCTGCGCAAGTAGAAATCCTGGCGTTCGCGGCCGAAATCCATGACATAGGCAAGATTGCCATCAATGAATTTATCGTGAACAAGCCTGGTCGTTTTACAGAAGCCGAGTATCTTATGATCCAGCATCACGCCCAATTGGGATCCAATCTGATTGAGCAGCTCAACCTGGACCCATTGATCCCAGCAGTGATCCGGCATCATCATGAGAATTTTGACGGAAGCGGTTATCCCCATAAACTCAAAGGTGAACAGATCCCGCTTGAGGCCAGGATCATTCGAATTACGGACACATATGACGCTTTGACGAGTGATAGAGGCTATCGCAGCGCATACCCACACAGGAAGGCGCTTGCAATCATGGAACAGGATCACGTGTTCTTTGATCCGCAACTACTGGAAATCTTCTTCAAAATGCAGCGCAGCAGGAAGCGTTAGACTTACATTACCCACACGATCCCAGGTGATATAAAATTGAGCCATCCCCAATTTTGGAGCAAACATGAATCTTTCCACATCGCACATTACCGATCCAACGTTCAAAAAGATCGCCCGAAAGATCGTTGCGGAGATGAAGCGGCTTCAGGTGCCGGGCGTGTCCATTGGGATTTGGCATAAGGGGAAAGAATTTGCAGATGGCTTTGGGATCACAAGTGTGGAACATCCCTTGCCAATTACACCGGATACCCTCTTTCAAACCGGATCGATCAGCAAGACCTTTACAGGCACGCTGCTAATGCAGCTGGCCGAGCGGGGCAAAGTAGATCTTGATGCGCCGGTTCGCAAGTACATCAAAAACTTCAAGCTGCGAGACAAAGAAGTTACCCGTAAAGTCACAGTTCGCCATCTGCTCACCCACATGGGCGGATGGGTCGGCGACTACTTTAATGATTTTGGCAATGGTGACGATGCTCTGGACAGGATGGTGAAGGACATTGCGAAGCTTCCGCAGGTCCAGCCGCTGGGGATGATCTGGTCATACAACAATACGGGGTTCAACGTGGCTGCGCGCATTATCGAGATCGTGACAAAGAAACCCTATGAACAGGCCGCGCAGGAGATGCTGTTCGATCCGCTCGGATTGAACATGTCCTTCTTTTACCCGAGCGATATTCTGTTAACACATCGCTTTGTGGTTGGGCACCAAAAGGTGGGTGATCACGTCCAGGTGGCGCGACCGTGGGCGATCGGCAGAGCCGGCAACGGCGTGGGAGGTGTCGTGAGTACCGTCCGCGACCTGCTCAAGTACGCGCGCTTCCACATGGGCAACGGGAAGAAGAATGTGATCAGCGGCAGGAGCCTGCGCGCCATGCGCCTCCCGCAGGCAGATGCGGGTCCGCGCGGCTTGATGGGGATCACCTGGTTCATCCGCAAGGTTGGCGACCTCACGATCTACGCCCACGGCGGCGCGACCAACGGGCAGCAGGCATACTTCTTTTTTATCCCTGAAAAGGATTTCGCGCTTGCCATCCTGACGAACAGCGACGACGGCGGGATTATCACCTCGGCTGTATTCAATTACGCTTGCGAGCTTTACTTCAACGCCAGGTCAAAATCACCCAGGCCGATCAAGACTCCCACAGACCAACTCAAAAAATATATCGGCAGGTATCGCATCGGCACCGAATGTTTTGACCTCAAAGTAAAGGGGGAATATCTCATTTACCATCACATCCCGCTGGGAGGCTTTCCCAGGCCGGATACACCGCCAGGTCCTGCCATGCCTCGCATGCGCTTCTCCTTCTATGAAAAAGACAAAGTCATCGGGCTGGATGAACCCTACAAGGACGTTCTTGGAGATTTTATCCGTGACGACAGAGGCAAGCTGCAATTCTTCCGCATTGGCGGGCGAGCACATAAGAAGATCAAATAGATTGCGAATTCCACTTGCAGAGGCGCTGCTAAATTGCTATAATTCAGACAAATCCAGTCCGTATTAGTACAAGTACATCGAAAAGGCAACCCCATCGCCCCGATGGGATGCATATTCAGTGACAAACTGCCGAAGGAATTTCCCTCGGCAGTTTTTGTTCTGAAGAAAGGAGGTAGACGGATTCCCAGCGAATGAAAATTCGACCCCATTATTTGTAACAAATATAATCGTTCATGAGGAGAGTTTTAATGATAAGCAATACCTTTCGTGTGCTGATTATCGTAACGATGCTCGCGGCAACCTTCGCATACGCGCCGGCCGCATTGGCTGACTCCCCATCCTGTGACAGACGCGTCAACAATACACTCAAAAAGCTATTGGAATGTGTGACGCTCGAGGGGGCACGCGAGCATCAGGCAGCTCTTCAGGCCATTGCCGATGCCAATGGCGGCATTCGCACTTCCGGCACTCCCGGCTTCGACAAATCCATTGCCTATGCAAAGTGGGTCTTTACCAAGGCAGGCTACAAGGTAACGATCCAGCCCTTTGAGTTCCAGACATTTATTTCCCTTTCAGCGCCCATCCTCGAACAGGTCTCACCACCGCCCGCGGGACCGATTGAAAACAACATTATGTCATATTCTGGAAGTGGGGACGTCACAGCGACAGTCAGCCTTCCAGGTGGCGATTTCCGAGGCTGCGAGGCTGCCGACTTTGCCGGGTTTCCCGCAGGTAATATCGCCTTGATCAGTCGCGGTGCTCCAGCAGGCTTCCCCGTTGCATGCACATTTGGGCTCAAAGCAACGAATGCTTACAATGCCGGTGCGTCCGGTGTGGTTATCTATAATAACGCACCAGGCGTAATCAATGGTACGCTTGGAAACGCGTTTACTCTGGACATTCCGGTCACATCGGTAACACAGGAAGTGGGACAGCGATTGTCGACGACTCCCGATCTCGTCTTGCGGCTCAAGACCGAAACCTTCCGTGGGATCGCAACAACCTATAACATACTCGCGGAATCCAAAAAGGGCGATCCGAATAATGTAGTGATGGTCGGTGCGCATCTTGATTCGGTCAATGCAGGCCCCGGCATCCAGGATAACGGTTCCGGTTCCGCTGCCATCCTCGAGGTCGCCGAGCAGATGGCAAAGGTCAAGCCCCACAACAAAGTGCGCTTTGCACTGTGGGGAGCGGAGGAGGCCAATCTGGTCGGCTCGACCTACTACGTCAACAACCTGAGCCCCGAGGAACTGGAGCGTATTGCCCTTTACCTCAACTTTGACATGATCGGTTCTCCCAATCACGTTTTCTTTATCTATGACGGCGACGACTCGGATGCTGTGGGGGCTGGTCCCGGTCCGGAGGGCTCGGCCGCAATTGAAAAGACCTTTGAAACTTACTACACGTTAAAAGGGCTGCCCTTCAAAGGCACCGACTTCAGCGGTCGCTCGGACTACGGCCCCTTTATCGCTGCCGGAATCCCATCTGGCGGTCTCTTTACCGGCGCTGAAGGGATAAAGACCCCGGACGAAGTTGCGCTCTGGGGCGGCACCGCAGGACAGCAGTATGACCCCTGCTATCACCTGGCATGTGACACATACGACAATATCAATCTCTCCGCCTATGATGTAAATGTCGATGCGGTTGCTTTCGCCACCCTGAAGTACGCGCTGAGCACCAAAGATGTCAATGGAGTCAAAGGCAAGGGGAATTTCCCGCCTGTCAGTGGTACTGCATCCGTTCCCGACAATGCCAGCGACAGCAGTCTGCACGGCCATGAGGCTCTGACAGAATAATACCGTTCTCAACATGGAAAAAACCCACACCCGCCTCAGCGGGTGT
>DASTJG010000329.1:0-4808 GCA_035716785.1 Anaerolineales bacterium | reverse complement strand
CTTGCCTTTTGATAATTATTCCGGCTTGCTTTATTACAACAAATGTATGTTGAAGGAAGCCGGTTTTGACCGTCCGCCTGACACCTGGCAGGAATTAAAAGACGCATACGGTCCAGCGCTAACCAAAGACGGTAAATATGCATTTGCCCTGCAATCCGCCAGGGGCGAAACTCAATCTGCTGATTCTTTCATGCGCTTTATCTGGCCTTTCGGCGGGTCACTGCTCACCAAGGATTTCGAACCCAATCTGTCCTCTCCGGAATCGCTGGCGGGGCTGAAATTCCGTCAGGATTTGATGCGCTATATGCCTCCGGAGGTGGTCGACATGGAGCATGAAGACGTCATCAAGTCTTTGGCGGAGGGACGGGTGGCAATGATCACAGAGTGGACGGGTTGGTACAAGTGGTTGACAAGCCCGGAAACTTCCAAAATTTCTGATTGTCTGGGTGTCACGATCGAGCCGGCCGGTCCTGCTGGCAGAAAACCTGCTCTGGGCGGCTTTTCGCTGGGTATTAATAGCCGTAGCAGTCCTGAAAAACAAGCCGCTGCCTGGCTCTTTATTCAGTGGATCACTTCCAGGGAGATGGCGCCTGCCTACATCGAAGCTGGCGGAGTGCCCGGTCGCCGCAGTGCATACGAAGATGAGAAGCTCAAAAAGCAGTTCCCCTATTTTGAGCCGCTCGTCATCTCCTGGGACAGGTATGGCAATGCCATTTACCGCCCTCGCTTTCAGGAATGGCCCGCGATCTCGCGGATTATCGCGGAG
Source organism: Anaerolineales bacterium (assembly GCA_035716785.1). GTDB lineage: Bacteria > Chloroflexota > Anaerolineae > Anaerolineales > Villigracilaceae > Defluviilinea. The sequence goes on along the minus strand of DASTJG010000329.1, from coordinate 4,042 downwards.
ACCGGTACAGAAATGATGCGTGGCAACATCAGTGTAGAAGAGGGTGCCAGGATGATCGACGATCAGGTGTATTACATCCTGTTCGAATCAGATTATTATGGGGACAAGCCCAGATTGCAGTAAGCAGGAGCGATCCAGATGGACAATACCCTTAGAAGGCGCAACAGCATTAGCACCCGTCTAACTTCGGTGATGACCGGAATACTGGTCACGGCGGTTCTGGTGTCAGGCGGTCTGGGGGTATTTGAACAACAGCGGCAGTTGAACTATGCACTCAAAACCAAAGCCACCAGCCTGGTGCAGTTCATGGCGGAGGTCACGCCTCTCAGCATTCTCTCCTTGAACTTCGTCGAGATGAACAACAATGTAAAAAAAGTAGTACTGACAGACGAAGATGCGGTCTACGCGATCGTTCTCAACGAGCAGGGGATCCCCCTGGTCCATTTCTTCAAGGACACGGACCCGCTGGTAACGGATCAAGTCCGCGAGCTTACAGAGACAAGACAACCACTGGTCGCGGCCGAGTCACTGAAACAGACCGGGCGCTTTTTGGAAGTTGCGGCTCCGATTCTTTCCGGAGAGAGGCGCATCGGAACGGCGATCCTGGGGCTTTCGCTCGACCAGATGCGGAACGCTCTCCTTACCCATGTAGCTACTATTATGATCACCCTGATCATTGTCATTGGTCTGAGTATCGTGCTGTTGAGACTGGTGTTGCGGCAGATTCTATATCCCGTACAGGCATTAACTGCTGCTGCTATCCAGATCAGCACCGGCGACTTACAGGTTGAGCTGACAGGTATCGATCGAACAGATGAATTAGGGATTCTTGCCAGGGCATTTGAGAGCATGGCTGATCAGTTGCGCGAATTGATCGCCGGGCTGGAACGGCATCTCGCGGAACTCAAGCGGACAAGTCAGGCATTGCAGGAGAGTGAGGAGCGGTTCCGCGCGGCATTTGAGAACGCGAACGTGGGCGTCTGCCTGGTTGCCACCAGTGGTCATCTTATCAAGGTAAATGAGGCGATGTGCCAGATGTTCGGCTACAGTCACCAGGAACTTGAGCAGATGAACATTAACAGCATCGCCTACCCGGACGACCTGGAGACCAGCCCAACATTTATCAAAAGTGCGATAGTGGGAGAAACGAATCAAGCAAACTTCGATAAACGATACATCCACAAACAGGGCCATATTGTCTGGGGACACGTTTCAACCTCACTGATTCGCGATGCTCAGGGGAAACCGCTGTACTTCATCTCTCACGTTCAGGATGTCACCGCGCAAAAGCTGGCCGAAACAGCGTTACGCGAGAGCGAAGAGCGCTATCACACCTTGTTTGCACACGCTCCTGATGCGATTTTCCTGGAGAACGAGGATGATGAGATCCTGGATGCCAACCCCGCTGCATGTGCACTGCTGGGATATTCGCGAGAAGAGCTGCTTGCCATGCACGTATCTGACCTTCAGGCGCCGGAACTGCGAGGACAGTTGCGGAACGCGATCAAGAGCGAGTTGTCCTCGCATGGCAGCATCCCCTTTGAAAGTGTAGATCTGCGCCGCGATGGCACTCGAGTTGCCGTAGAAATCACAACCTCACGGATGGGTGATTCTGGCCTGGCGCTGTCCATTGTGCGCGACATTACCGAACGTAAGAAGGCAGAAGCGCAGCTCCTCGCCAGCGAGCAACTCTTCCGCGCTCTCGTGGAAAATTCACCCGACTTTATCGCCCGCTATGATCGGAAATTTCGCCGCATATACGTCAACCCTGCTATCCAGAAATTGTTTGGGGTCCCAGCGGAGAACGTGCTCGGCAAGACACCAGTAGATCTATCACCGGTCTACGCCCCGCAGGTCTACATTGATCACCTAAGGCAGGTAATCGAGACTGCCACAGAAAACTCTATGGAGATGCCTTATCGCACAGTCCAGGGCGAGATGCGCTGGGGTCACATGCGGTTTGTTCCGGAATTTAGTCCAGACGGACAGGTGAATTCTGTGCTTGCCATCGGGCGCGACATTACGGAACGCAAACGGGCGGAAGAGGCGCTGCGGGAAAGCGAGGAAAAGTTCCGTACCCTGGCTGAGAACAGCCCGGACAATATCGCCCGGTACGATGTCAATTGCCGGACCCTCTATACAAATCCCGCTCTGGAGAAGACCCTCGGACGTCCGGCATCCGAAATGCTCGGCACGACTCCCATGGAAGCGTCCCTTATCGACGAAAGCAGAAAATACCAGGAAAAGATTGCCGAAGTGCTCGAAACCGGAAAAGAGGATGAGATGGACCTCGTCTTGCCGGACCGAGGAGCAGGGGTGCGCTATCACAATGTACGTTTTGTCGCCGAGCGGGGGGCGAACGGCGCGATCACAGGGGTTCAAACCATAGGACGCGACATTACCGAGCGCAAACGGGCAGAAGAGGCGCTGTGGCAATCATCGCAAATGCTAAAACTGGTCCTGGGCAACATGCCCGCGTATGTGTTTTGGAAGGATCGCGCCAGCGTATATTTGGGCTGCAATTATCTATTTGCTGCAAATGCGGGATTAAATTCTTCAGAGGCGATCATCGGCCTGACAGATCTGGACCTGCCATGGAAGCATACGGAAGCAGAAAGCTACCGGGCTGACGACCAGATGGTCATGGAAACCGGTATACCAAAGCTCAACTACGAAGAGACACAGCTGACCGCAGATGGCCGCGTCATGGCGGTACGAACCAGTAAGATTCCGCTGATGGATCCTCAGGGGATCATCATTGGCGTACTGGGCACATTTGAAGACATTACTGAACGCAAACGGGCAGAGGCAGAGATCAACAAACTCAATCAGGAACTCGAGCAACGCGTCAGAGACCGGACCGCCCAACTGGAAGCAGCGAACCATGAGCTCGAAGCGTTCGCCTATTCTGTTTCACATGACTTGCGTGCTCCCCTGCGACACATCGATGGCTTCATCGAATTGCTGCAAAATAAAGCCAAACCCCTGCTCGATGAAAAAGGTCAACACTATATGGCGATGATTGCCGACTCTGCCGGACAAATGGGAAAGCTGATCGACGACCTGTTATCTTTCTCACGCATGGGTCGCAACGAAATGATCACAGGTCAGGTCGACCTCGCCGGGCTGGTCGACGAAGTGGTCCGCCAGTTTGGGCCTGAAACCGAGAACAGAAATGTCGAATGGAATATTGCCGCGCTTCCATCTGTCAAGGGGGATCGGTCCATGTTAAAAAATGTGTTTACCAACCTCATCTCGAACGCCTTGAAATTCACCCGTCCGCGCGAGTACGCGCGGATCGAGATTGGCTCCATCCAAGATCCAAACGAAGCCGTGATTTTCGTCCGTGATAATGGTGTTGGTTTCGATATGGAGTACGCGGGCAAACTCTTCGGGGTCTTTCAACGCCTGCACCGGGCGGACGAATTCGAGGGAACCGGCATTGGTCTTGCGAACGTTCGCCGCATCATTGAGCGTCATGGCGGCAGGACCTGGGCAGAAAGTGAAATCGACCAGGGCGCTACAATCTATTTCTCGCTGCCGCGATCTGTGCAAGGAGGATGAGTATTTATCGCTGGTATGAACGTGAGTAAGACAACCACCTTGGCATACAAAAAGATATTTTGTCTGCAAACAAGGAGTGAACAGAATGAAAATCCATGCTTTTTTGAAAACAAGCATTGCTGCTGTCTTAATTTTTTTGAGTCTATTTGGCGCAACCCCAACACTGGCTCAAGCCCAGGATGCTCCAGGAACAGTGACTCTCCCCGTAGTCGCTGGTAAAGACATCCAGTTTACCGCTCTCACTGGCGAAGAGGGCCTTTCCTCGGGAAGCGTGTTGGGCATCGTACAGGATGATCGAGGTTTTTTGTGGTTTGCTACGGGTGATGGTCTGAGTCGCTACGATGGTTATTCGTTCCGCATCTACCGTTTCGAACGCGGCAATCCCAACAGTCTGACCAGCAATTCGATGTTTGCTATTTGCCGAGGGCAGGGCGGCGTCTTGTGGCTGGGAACTACCAGCGGCGGGGTGGACCAGTTT
>DASTJG010000328.1:0-19468 GCA_035716785.1 Anaerolineales bacterium | reverse complement strand
GATGGCTTCCCGGAGAATACGCGCGACAGGCGTTTCTGGAACCATCTCGGCGAATACTATGACAAGATCATGGTGCATCTTCGTGATGCCACCGAGATCCAGATTTTTGGACCGGAAGTAGCCAAGTACGAACTTCAGAAGCGGCTGGAGGATGAGGGACTTGCGGGAAATATCGTTAGCCTCGAAGAGGAAGGCAAATTGACAAACCTCCAGATCGCCACAAAAGTGCAAAAGCGCTTTCCACTGCGATCTCGATTTGATCTTTCCTCCTCTTAACCATAGCTGTGAAGGAGTATCCCCTTGAATGTGAACAATGAAGTGTTCGAAAATAAATGGAAACAGATCCGCGCCCAATCCAAAACCTGGTGGGGCCTATTTACCGATGCTGATCTTGAAAAGGTGGAAAAGGCACCCAGCAAGCGCGATAAATATGCCATGATGCTTCGGGTGAAATATGGTTACACCCATGAACGCGCCAGGGAGGAGATCAATAAGCGAGTTGCAGATTTAGAAGCCAATCCACCGAGTAGTGAATTAATACTCGAGGCACCGGAGCAACAAGACAGCTCGAAGGTTTCAAGAGTCCGAAAGGCTCGGAGAAAAGTACCTAAATCGTTGTCTGATGACAACATCCGCTTCGAGTAAAAGGAGCCGAAAAGAAAAATAATGAAACTGAACTTATTCTTTATCGTTATGGAATTGCTTACCTTGCTGGCATACCCAATCGTATTTGTGCACGGCAAACTACGCCGGTTTTCGAAATTAAATGAAAGTAGCCCTGTAGTGAAGTTGTTCGTTACCGGTTCGGTCGCTCGGGACAGATGGCCAACTGGAATTATGAACGTTCAAAAGGCAGGTAATCATGCGTACTCAAATCATTGATTTTTCAGACCGGCAAACACCTGTGGTTTTCCCTAATGAGCGTTCGAATCTGGCGCAAGCGATCTCAGAATTGGGATTGAAGGACCGTTATCCAGCGATCGTGCTGATCGGCGGTGAGATCGATGGGCAACAGGCGGTCGTGACGCAACGGGCGATTGAAGCCATTGCCAGGGCTGCAGCAGACATGCACGCTGTCCTCATCTGCGGCGGTACAGACATGGGTATCGTGGCTCAAATCGGCCAGATCAGGTGGCGGCATGGTTACAAATTCCCGTTGATTGGTGTAACGCCGGAAGGGCTGGTTACCTGGCCCGGCGGCCCGCATAACACAAAGTTTTTATGGTTGGGGAAACAGCGCTGGCAATTGGAATCTCATCACTCTCATTTCATCCTTGTGCCCGGAAGCCAGTTTGGGGATGAGTCTCCCTGGATTGGGGATGTGGCAACCCTGTTGTCCAAAGGACGTCAGTCGGTGACGATCTTGATCAATGGTGGAGAGGTTTCGCGGAAAGATATCAGATTGAGTTTGGAGAACGGCCGTCCGGTCATTGTTTTGAGCCGCACGGGGCATCTGGCAGACGAACTGTCAAGACAGCCTGTACGCGACAAATTGATTACCGTGGTCCCGGCACAAGCCGAACAGCGGATCGTCGAAGCGATCCAAGCAGCGCTATCGATAGATGAAAAAAGCAAGGCAGGAGTTTGACATTCCCTTTACGCAGGAACATTGCCGAGTCCTGATCTCTACCATAAACACATTCTGTGAGGTGGATAGAGCAACATACCGGGCAGGATACAGCTCGCGCAGTGAGACGGTGTACATCAGTCTGGCTACTTGGATTCAAATAATGAATCGTATTTATGGTTGTTTCTAGTTTTCACGATGATCAAGCAAGGAGAAAATATGGAAAACCAAATCACATGCCCTGCATGCAAGAGAACGATAACGAATAACCCGGTCGTTGACTCGGCGGCAAAGGGCGGAGACCACACGATGGGGTCGGAGTACGTCGTCTGCGAGTGCGGTGAAAGGATCTCGTTTTGGGCCGTTACAGCACAGTTGAGAGAGCAAAAAAAACCTGCTGCAAGATTCCAGAATTGGTTAGATAGCCTTTCCAGGGGTCGCCAGTAGGAGAAGGGAGTAATGAAAATACTGCTCGTATACCCTGAGTTTCCAGACACCTTTTGGAGTTTCAAACACGCGCTCAAGTTTATTCGGAAGAAGGCCGGTGCGCCCCCGCTGGGTCTGTTGACCGTTGCAGCGATGTTGCCTTCTGAGTGGAAAAAACGGTTGGTCGATCTCAACGTGACCCACCTCACAGAACAAGACCTGGCATGGGCCGATTATGTCTTCATCAGTGCTATGGTTGTGCAGCGCGAATCCGTACGAGCCATCCTCAAACGCTGCAAGACGGCCGGTGTAAAAGTGGTTGCGGGCGGTCCACTCTTCACGATGGAACATGAGCAATTCCCGGATGTGGACCATTTTGTCTTGAACGAGGCCGAGGAGACTCTGGCACCGTTCCTGCGCGACCTGGAGCGGGGCCAGGCTCGACGCGTCTATGCCTCTGAAGAATTCCCCGATATCCGCCAAACCCCTGTCCCACTTTGGCAACTGGCGGATCTCAGGCATTATGAAACAATCAGCATTCAGTTTTCGCGCGGCTGTCCGTTCAATTGTGACTTTTGCAATGTAACCGCGTTGTTGGGACATCGCCCACGCACCAAGACAGCTGCGCAGATCATTGCGGAATTGGACAGCCTCTACGCACTGGGCTGGCGCAAGAGCATCTTTTTCGTGGACGATAACTTTATTGGAAACAAAAAGCAGATCAAGTCTGAAGTGCTTCCAGCCTTGATTGAGTGGCGGAGGGGCAAGATCGGTATGCCTTTCAGCACAGAAGTTTCCATTAACCTGGCTGATGATCCGATGTTGCTCGGGCTGATGGTACAAGCTGGATTCGATACGGTGTTTGTTGGCATCGAGACGCCCAATGAAGCCAGCCTGGCCGAATGCAGCAAGAATCAGAACAAAGGCCGCGACCTGGTGGAGAGCGTCAAACAACTCCAGCGTGCAGGTCTCCAGGTACAGGGTGGTTTCATTGTCGGGTTCGACAATGATTTCCCGTCGATCTTCCAGCAGCAGATTGATTTCATTCAGAAGAGTGGCATTGTGACGGCTATGGTTGGGTTACTGCAAGCGCCTTTGGGAACGCGCCTGTACGACCGTATGCAAGAAGAAGGCCGCCTGATCGACGAATTTTCAGGCGATAACGTGGATGGTTCGACCAATATCATTCCCAGGATGGGCCTGGAACCGCTGCGGGAAGGTTACCAAAAGATTCTGCACCAGCTCTATGCGCCCAAGTTTTATTACGAACGTGTATTGACATTTCTGCGTGAGTACCAGCCGCACAGAATCAGAGTTCACTGGGATCCGCAATATCTCCTGGCCCTCTGGCGTTCCAATTACCACCTCGGTATCCGCGGCGTCGAACGCGTCCAATACTGGCGGCTCTTTTTCTGGACTTTGTTCCGGCGTCCGCGTCTCTTTCCGCTGGCAATTACATTTGCCATCTACGGCTTTCATTTCCGCCGGGTGATCGAGTTACATATCCACTGATGGGCAGGTGTGGCAAAGCGGATTTCATGATCTCACCATCCAAACGAATTTCTACAGACCGAAGCTATACGTTAATTTGTCACCTTTTCCGTTATCGTCAATTTCTCTGCACAATCAAAACGCCATCCTCCTGGCCGGAAAGTAGACGGACTCCAATACTAGAAAGTCATTGCTTAGTAGCCGAGTATACTTGTCCCGATGGATACACTCTCCGGCTCTGTCGAGCGCATCACTTTCTACAATCCCGAAAATGGATACACAGTCTTGCGCCTGCGCCCGGAGCATCAGAGAGGCATCCACGCGGTGCCGAAGTCCAGCCTGAGCTCGGACGGGCTGGCGACTGTTGTGGGGAATTTGCCTGAAGTCTCTCCAGGGGAGTTTTTGCAGCTACAGGGACAATGGGATAGGCATCCCAAACATGGTTCCCAATTCAAAGCAGAGATTTGTGAACAGACCCTGCCGGCTACACTTGCCGGCATCCAGGGCTATCTCGGCTCAGGCATGATCAAGGGCATCGGTCCCAAACTGGCGGAGCGGATCGTTGGGAAATTCAAGGAAGATACGTTCGAGGTGATCGAACGGAATCCTGAACGATTGCTTGAAGTTCCCGGGATCGGCATGGACCGCACCGGCAGGATTACCAAGGCCTGGGAGGAACAGAAGCAGGTCAAAGAGATCATGGTGTTCCTGCACGGTCACGGGGTGAGCACCAACCTGGCGGTCAAGATCTATAAAACTTATGGGGATAAATCTCTGGAAATCGTTCAACAGAATCCCTATCAACTGGAACGTGATATCTATGGGGTTGGCTTCAAGACCGCCGACCGAATTGCCCGAGCTCTGGGTTTGTCCACGGACCATCCTTCTCGGATCGAAGCAGGGATCGTTTTTGCTTTGAATGAAATGATCAATGAGGGGCATGTATTCGTTCCCAGAGAGTCTCTTGGAGGACGAGCCGTCGAGCTGCTGGAAGTTCCGGCAGACCTGGTTCCTCCTGCACTGGATCGTCTGGCGCAGGAAGACCGCATTCGCGCAGATATGGTTCCACTGAACAGTAAATCGTCCGAAAAAGGCAAATCCGCAGTGGGTGAAGCCGCCGGAATTTATAGTTCTTCCGTGATCTATCTGACCCCACTCTATTTTGGGGAAAGGGGAGTAGCAGAACGTTTGAAAACCCTGGCAAGCGCTTCCTCAGCAGCCAGGGCAATGAACCAGACTCTTTTCTCAGACGAACAGCTGTCGGATGAACAACGATCGGCAATCCAGATGGCGCTGACCCATCCCGTCAGCGTGCTCACGGGAGGTCCGGGGACAGGGAAGACCACCTGTTTGAAAGCCTTGATCACTGCACTGGAAACACATGGCATGAAGTATGCACTCGCCTCGCCGACCGGACGCGCCGCCAAACGCCTCTCTGAGGCGACCGGACGATCTGCCAGGACCATTCACCGGTTGTTGGAATACTCTCCGATCGAGGGTTTCAAGCACAACGATGAAAACCCGCTCGATTTGGATTTCCTGATTGTAGATGAGGCTTCCATGCTCGATCTGCTTTTGACAAACAACCTGCTCAAGGCAGTTCGACCGGGGACGCGCGTACTGTTTGTGGGAGATGTAGACCAGCTCCCTTCGGTGGGCGCCGGCGATGTGCTTCGCGATCTGATCGACAGCAGCGTCGTGCCGGTCACGCGTCTGAATACCATCTTCCGTCAGGCAGCTCATTCGAAGATCATTACGAATGCCCATCTGATCAATCAGGGCAAGCTCCCGGATTTCTCCAAAAGTGATGGCGATTTCTTTCTCTTTCCCGCCGAAGATGCGGCGGCCGCGGCAGACTGGGTGCTCGAGATCGTCACGGAACGGATCCCTCAGAAGTTCAGCTTTGACCCGGTCCAGGATATCCAGGTCATGGCGCCCATCTATCGTGGACCAGCGGGAGTAACAATTCTGAACGATCGTCTGCAGGAAAAGCTCAATCCACCGGCAAACAATAAGCCGGAACGACGGCTGTTTGGCACCGTCTTCCGTCTCGGCGACAAGGTGATGCAGACTCAGAACAACTATGACAAGGATGTCTATAACGGAGACATTGGATTCGTCCGGTCCATCGACATGATCGAGCAAACCCTGAGCGTGAACTTTGATGGCAGACCTGTGGCATTCGACTGGAGCGAAGCGGACGAGCTGGCGCTTGCCTACGCGGTCTCGGTTCATAAAGCCCAGGGCTCGGAGTTCCCGGTGGTAGTGATGCCGATCGTGACCCAGCATTATATGATGCTGCAACGCAATCTGCTCTACACGGCCGTCACCCGTGCCCGGAAGCTATGTGTGCTGGCAGGCAGCCGGCGCGCCATTGGCATGGCAGTACGAAACAACAAGGTCGCACAGCGCTTTACTGCCTTGGAATGGCGATTGACACAAAATCAAGGAGACAGTTAATCAAAGAGTGAGTTTGTGCTTGCTACACTCTGGGAAAGATTAGGCTTACAATATCCGATTGGAAGGATCTGTTCGAGATGATAGGCAGTACAAAGCGAAAGGCACTCATTTTAGTCGGGCTGGCTATGCTGATTACAACGATCATTGCAGCCGGACTGCCTCAGTTGAAGTTCCAGCCCGGAGTGTCACTTCCCAGGGTAGAGAATGACCAGGTGGTGGCTGCGCCGGACCAGGGAGGTCAGTTCATGGCTATTTCGATCAACAAGTTCGCCGTCATCCTTATTGCTCTTGTATTTACTGTAACCATTTTGTCTATGATATATAAAATGCTAAGAGGTGCTAACTGGAAGACCATCCTGGAATTTCTGCGTGCCGTCCTGATCATCAGTATGATCATCAGCGGCTTCACTTTCCTGATCATGCTATTCCCTCGTTCCAGCAACCCCGCTCCCGTGGAAGTTCTACAGCTCCCCCCCGAACCGCCAATCACAGCGCCTCTGGGGCGCGTGCCGCCATTGCTTCTCTGGCTGGTCGGGATAAGCCTGCTGGTGATCAGTGTGCTGGTGGGCGTGTGGATCTGGACATCTTTCCGTCAAAAAAGGCCCATCGACCTGGTGGGACTGGAAGCGGAAAAGGCCTGGCAGGCGCTCCAAATCGGAGTGGATTTGAGGGATGTGATCATCACGTGCTATCGACAAATGAGTCTGGCGCTCAAGAAGGAACGCGGCATCGAGCGAGAAGATTCCATGACGACAGGAGAATTCGAAAAATTTTTGCAGGCTGCCGGAGTCCCCGATGAACCGATTCACCAATTGACCCGGCTTTTTGATGCTGTACGCTACGGCAACTGGCAGCCCAACCTCGCAGATAAACAGCAGGCAATCCAATGTCTGGAAGCCATCGTGTTCTACAGCCGTACGACCAGGGGAACCAACTGAAATGAACCTCTCCCGACGTGTGGTCCTTTCATTTCTTTCCGCAGCAGTTGTCCTTTTCGCAGGGCTGCTTTTTTGGCCATTTATACTAAACAATATTATTAAACCAATGGCGCTGGTTGTCTGGCTTCTTTTACGAATTTTCGTTTTGAGCATAGATCAGGAATATGTTTGGTACGCATTTGTTTTTGTCGCGGCCATTTTTCTATTCCGCCTCATACCCCAGGGACAGGACACTAGGCAGCTGGACACTTACCTGGAAGCAAACACAACCCTGGATAATATCGAACGTTGGCGCGCTCGGTTTACTTATTACAATCAGAACATTTGGGATGAAAAAGCCCTCAAACGGGAGCTTCTACACCTGCTGACATCTCTTTACGCATCGAAACAAAACACATCGGTTAAGTTTGCTATACATACCGCTTTGCAGCAGGGCGAGATTCCGTTGCCTGACCATATTTATACCTTCCTATTCCCGCAGGAGCCGCAGGCATGGGATGCTTCAATCACTGCATTTCTCCAATCTATTCGAGGGAAACCCCGAAAATGGATACGGCAATGGACCGGCCAGGAAAAAGCTGAGCATTACCAAAGGATCACGGAAGTACTCGATTTCATGGAAGCAACGCTGGAGATCAAAAATGACGATAGACAATACACACAAGCTGAGCATTGAACAAGTTGCGGAACTATCGGCGAAGGTAATTCAGGAGGTTGAAAAGGCAGTTGTCGGAAAGCGCGACGTACTCAACCTGATGATGGCGGCCTTCCTTTCTTCAGGGGGTCACATATTATTGGAAGACTACCCCGGGCTGGCCAAGACCCTGATCGCCAATTCTTTTGCAAGAGCGCTGGGGATGGAGTTCAAGCGCATCCAATTCACCCCTGATCTGCTCCCCGGAGATATTACCGGAGGCTATGTATTTGAAAGCGAACACAACCGCTTCATGCTGCGCAAGGGCCCGATCTTTACCAATATTTTGCTCGCCGATGAAATCAACCGGGCTTCGCCAAAGACACAATCTGCCCTGCTGGAAGCCATGCAGGAATACCAGGTGACTTTGGAGGGTCAAACCCTGGCGCTGGCGGAACCTTTCATCGTGATTGCCACCCAGAATCCGATCGAATACGAAGGCACCTTTCCGCTCCCCGAAGCGCAGCTCGACCGGTTCATGGTCAAGTTATCCATCGGGTATCCCACCCTGGAAGAGGAAGATGAAATATTAAAGCGGCGCGCCGAACGCCAAACGGATCTGGTTGCCCTCCAGGCAGTTACTTCGCCCGAAGCCTTCCTGGAGATGCGCGCAGCCGTGGAAGGGGTCTATGTGGACCCGGATGTGCGCCACTACATGGTCGAGCTGACAGCAAAATCCAGGCGCCACCGTCAGGTGGCAGTGGGAGTCAGCCCGCGCGGATCGCTGGCGCTGCTCAAATTGACGCGTGCCTGGGCCGCCCTCCAGGGCCGCAAGTATGTTGTACCGGACGATATCAAGCAATTCATCCAACCTGCACTTGCCCACCGCATTATCCTGGATCCCAGCTTATGGGATGTCAAGAAGTCGGAAAATACGGTGATCGCAGAAATAACCCATTCCGTTCCCGTGCCGGTGCTCAAACCCGAAAATGAATGACAAAACTATAACTGTTGGTCTCACCATTCTCCTTCTTCTCATCGCGATGCTGCTCACGCGCAACGGAGATATCGCGTGGATGATTATGCCTTTCCTGGCATACCTGGGGGTGGGGATTCTGCAAACCCCAAGCTTGGAGAGCTTATCGTTCAGCGCAAAACGCACGTTGGAACAGACCCGCACAAATGGCGTTTTGTCGATTGCTGTCAACGTAGCCATACAGAACAAAGCCCCGGAAACCGTCAATCTTTTCATTCAGGAAACCGTTCAACCAGGCATGAAAATTACAGAGGGCGAACTGAGTCAGTGGGTGACATTGCAGCCCGGAGAATCGACAGCGTTGAATTATTCTTTTACCGCGGCGCGAGGAGATTTCTCCTGGGAGTCCGTTCAAATCACGGCATGTGACCCTCTTGGTTTGCTCGAAACTGAAATGGCACTGCCTGACAGCACTATGATCCAGGTGCGGCCGCAAATAAAAAAGTTCAAGGCGATCTCTCTGCGCCCACACAATACCGTGCACTCGCCGGGTTCGATCCCGGCCCGGCTGGGCGGCAGCGGCACGGACTTTTTTGGAGTCCGCGAATATCACCCCGGCGATTCGCTGCGCACCCTCGACTGGCGCCTGACCGCCCGTCATCCGCGTAAGTTTTTTACCAAAGAGTTCGAACAGGAGGAAATTGCTGAAATCGGATTGATCCTGGATGCGCGTCAGAGCACTGATGTACGAATCGGGGAGGAGAGTTTGTTCGAGCATAGTGTTGGGGCAGCTGCATCACTAGCGGAAATGTTCCTGCACCAGGGGCATCGTGTTAGCCTGCTTGTGTTTGGGGAGACGATGCTGCACACCTTTCCAGGGTATGGCAAGACACAGCTTCATCGCATCCTGAATTGTCTGTCCAAAGCCAAGGTCGAAACAGTAAGCCATGGACTTGCCAACTTTGCTTTCCTCCCACTTCGCATGTTTCCCAGTCATGCCCTGATGATCATCATTAGTTCGCTCACCGCTACTGACCGATCTTTCTTTCAGCGCCTGCGCGCCTATGGATACCAGGCATTTTTGGTCAGCCCCGACCCGCTTGACTTTGCAGCCCCGGTTTTGCCACAGGACATTACCAATCGGTTGGCAATTCGAGCTACCCGTATCGAGCGCCAGCTTTGGCTGAATGAAATTGCCCGGTTGCATATCCCGGTCATTGATTGGCAGGTCAGCCAGCCCTTATTTCCACTGGTGCGAAATGTCCTCACACGCTCGCGCGGGCAGCGGGAAGTATAAGGAACAACCTGTGACCCTTCGGAAAACGTTCTTCTTCATTTGCCTGATCGCCTCCGTGCTTTGCACGGCGGCCGGATATGCAATCGCCGGGAATTGGATTGGAGTGATACTTGCGATCCTTATGGGTCCCATCTGGTTGTTCACCCGAAAATATCCCGACTCATGGCTGCTGCTCACATGTTTATTGATGTCAGTGGGTCTGGCAGTAGCAGGCAGGTTGATCGGGGCTTCTCCTTTGTTAATGATTTTGGGTTCAGGGCTTGCGCTGGCGGTCTGGGATCTCTTATTTCTGGATACTTCCCTGAGACGGAATTCATCCGGCGAGCAAACCCGCCAGTATGAATACAGACATCTCCAGTCGCTCGCGCTGGCACTGGGTTCAGGACTCTTGATAACGCTGCTTGGGCGTTTATTAAATCTCCAGATCCCTTTTATCATATTGATGCTCTTGATTGCTTTTACCCTGTTTGCTCTTGACCGAGTTTGGGGCTATCTCAGAAAAACAGGGAAGGTGTAATCTCCCTGTTGGCGCAGGGTATCCATAAAGGAGATGATTTTCAAGTCATCACTTCTCCGCCAGATATAAAGATCTCCCATTTTCATGGGAGATCTTCGTTTTCCGTCAGGGTGTTGCCGTTGCTTCCGGCGTGGAAGCAGGCTTTTCCGCTGCAGGTGTCTCCGTCACTTCAGCCTCAAATACTACTTGACCCGCATAAAGGATTGTTTGTGGCGGTTCGACATCCGGCGAATGACCCTGGGTGGTCAAGCCCTGATTGACAAGCACTTCATGGAGCAATGAATCTTCCCAGTTCCCATTGCCGAAGATATCGGTGCCAGGAGAGGTAGCTTCCGCCACGCGACGTGTGCCCAGCGAGACCGCCTCGTAGGAGGACAGGTCCAGGCCCGCGCTGCGGTTGGTCAGATCAGCATTGTGGCAGGATGTGCACCCGAGTGAGCCGGGGAACCAGATGCTGTTTTCGACGAAGAGAGGCTGAATATCTGCAAACGTCCCTTCACAGTTCTGACCGTTCAAATCGGTGAACGGAAAAGGTTCCGTTTCGGCATGGCCCGCCGAAACCCAGGCGCCGATCAGGTCGGTCGCGGCGACCTCGCATTTGTTGAATTCAACCACCGCTGCTTCGGGTTTGGCCTGTGAGTGTTCCATAGGGATCAACGTGGGAATAGGTGTTCGTACCACCAAAGGAGCGCCCTGGATGCAGGTCAGGGTGAAACCGCAAGCACTGATATAAATGAAGCCCAACCAGGCCGAGATAAACACCAGGAACGCAACTATGGTTCCATAAATCAATCTACGAGTATCATCATTCATGATTACTCCTCCCCTACTCTACCAGCGCGAGCGTGCGAATGAAGTTGACCAAATCCCAGCGTTCCGAGACGGTGAGGTTCTCGTTGAGTGGCGGCATCTTCCCGTCCACGCCGTTGGTAATGGTGAGGAAGATCGAGCCATCGCTCTTGGATTGAGCCACAGGCGAGGTCAAATTCGCAGGCTTGTTTGCAAGGAACGCCGCCACGGGGCCATTACCCTCCGCGGTTTGTCCATGGCACATCTGGCAATGGATGGCAAACAACTCCGACCCACGCGTAATGGATGCATCATCCGCTGCCACCGGGTTTTCCGGCGGGGGCATGCCTGGGATGCTGATCGGCCCCTCGATCGGGATCGAGCGCGCGGGAACAGGCAGCGGATTCTCCATCTGACGGGAGGAGGGCTGGATCTCCATGAAGCTGATCCATTCGATCTTGATAATGTCATAGGTGAAAATGAGTACGATTGCACCAAGAATTCCCAATACCAGAAAGACCCAGAATAGCTGTCGCAGTAGTCTCATAGTTGCCGCGCCTCCGTAGCTACAACAGATTCGGCGCCCATTTGATTCATTACCTCGGTGAATTTCTGCTGGTCATCCTGCGGGATCTTGAAAAAGAGGCCGATCTTGCCGTCGCTGATCTCCGGGACATATTCCATCGGCCCATAATTGGGAAAGAAGCTATCGAGGAACACGCCCAGGAAGGTAGCGAGCAGGGCAAAGAGCATCGTCATTTCAAAAACAATGATCAGACCGGGCGGGATTGGCGTGATATATTGTCCGCCCACACGGACGGTATACAGAAGAGGCGTACCAAAGTTCAGGAACAGCCCGGTGATGAAGCCAGCAGCCGCCCCGCCCAGCGCCAGCCGCGAGACATTCGTCCAGGGGTGTGGGCGCCCAAGCATCTTGTGTGTGATGGGGATACCGGAAATGACATTGAGCCTGTCGTCTGTCACGCCCATGTTATGCAGTTTATCGATCGCTTCTGCCGCCGGATCGATATCCTGGAAAAGAGCCAGAAGAGTTGTATCAGACATGTTCTGCTCCATTACTCGAACTCACTGACAGTTGGAACCTGGGCCTTACCCACTTTGCGCAGGGTATGGACCATTTGCCCTTCCTGCACTTCCCAGACCGGGATCAATGGAATAAGACGCGAGGCGATCATGTAAAACAACATAAACATGGAGAAGGTCCCGATGGTCAGGAAAATCTCTATGCGCGGTTCATACAATTTCCAGGTGAATGGCATACGGTTGATCGAAAGCGTGACCGGGACGATGATGTAACGCTCCCAATACATGCCCACATTGATCAGGATACCAATGATGGCAAGCAGCCAGGGCGTCTGGCGTATTCTTTTGTTCCAGAGTGTCAGGAAGGGGATCACGATATTGAATGCCACCATCTGGTAGAACATCCAGGCCATGGGACCCTCTTCCAGCCAGTGCAGAAGCGTATCGGTCCACTTGTCACCGCCGTACCACTGGACAATGTAGTCGTTGAAGAAGAAGTAGGCATAGGCGAATGAGACGATCATCATCAGTTTGCCGAGGGCGTCGAAGTGTTCCTTGCGGATGAAGTAATCCATATGTTTCATCGTAGCGCGCATGAGGACCAGCACAACTGCCACCGCGCCCATGCCGGAATGCAGCGCCCCGAGCACGAAGTAGGGACCAAACACCGTGGATGACCAGCCCGGGCGCATCGCCATCGCGAAGTCCCACGAAACGATCGTGTGCACCGAGAACATGACCGGGATGATCGCAAACGCAAAGATGTTCATGGCCGTTGTCAGATGGCGCCATTCTCCTTCGGTGCCGCGGAAGCCCAGCGCAAGAATGCGGTAAAAAGTCTTGCGCCAGCCTGTGGAGCGGTCGCGCGCCATCGCCAGGTCGGGGATGAGCGGCAGGAAAAGGTACATCGTGCTACCGAGAACATAGGTTGTGATCGCCAGCAGGTCCCACATCAGCGGCGAGTGGAAGTTGGGCCACAGCTGCCGCTCGTTGGGGATCGGGAACATCCAGTACGCCAGCCAGACGCGACCGAGATGCATGAAGATGCTGGCTCCCGCCTGGATCAGGCCGAAGGTGGTCATCAACTCCGCGGCGCGCGTGAACGGACGACGGAATTCCGCCTTGAACACGCGCAGGATCGCGGAGATGAACGTGCCCGCGTGGCTGATGCCGATCCAGAACACGGTGTTGACGAGGAAAACGCCCCAGTAAGAGGGGCGCATGACACCGGCCACACCCAGTCCTTTGGCGATCATGTATCCCCAGGCATAGAAGAAGCAGGTTGCCACCAGGAACGCCAGAATGCCCAGCACCACCCAGAACTTCCAGGAGGTGGTATGCATGGATTCCATCACCATATCGTTCATCACGCCGCGCGGCAGCGGGTCGTACATCAACGATTCGCGCGGATCGCGCTCTTCCTCGTGATGCTCGGTATGCGCCTTTTCGGAACCCAAATAACCGGAGGTAACAGCCATATCTTTAACCTTCCTTGAGATAGGTGATGCGCGGCATGGTATTTAATTCCTCGAGGTGTTTGAAACCATGTTCATGATGCGCCAGTTGACTCACCTGGCTTTCAGGGTCATCCAGGAGCCCGAAGACAATCGCGTTGGTCGGGCAGGCTTGCGCGCAGGCAGTGGTGAATTCACCATCTTCCACATCGCGGCCTTCCGACTTCGCCTTGTCCTCCGCCTTGTGGATGCGCTGAATGCAGAACGTACACTTTTCCATGACACCGCGGCGACGCACAGTCACATCGGGGTTGAACTGGTTGTGAAGCGGGAAGACAAGTTTCCCATCCACATCATTTGCATGGAATGGTTCCGTATGGTAATCGCGGTAGTTGAACTGGCGTACCTGGTAGGGACAGTTATTAGCACAGTAGCGAGTGCCGATGCAGCGGTTATACACCTGCAGGTTAAGCTGCTGCGCCGAACTGTGGACTGAAGCAAAGACCGGGCAGACCGGTTCACACGGGGCGCTGCCACATTGCTGGCACAACATCGGCTGGTAAGGCGTCGTCCTGACCTCCGGAAATTCGCCTTCCCAGAAGCGCTCGATACGGATCCATTGCAGGCTGCGTCCATAGGCCGCATCCTCCTCCATCACAAAAGGAAGATTGTTTTCCATGGCACAGGCAGCCACACAAGCCTGACAGCCCGTGCAGAGATCCTGGTCGATGACCATGCCCCACTTGCCCTCTGCCGCTTCCGCAAGGGCGCCCTTCGCTCCCACTTGATTCAAATCGATACTCAGGTTACTCATGTCTCTCTCCTCTAATGTCCTTCCTCACCCATTCCTTCACCATACACACCGATACGGCTTTCGAGACGTGAAAGGGGTTGCTTCCTGCCGGTCTTCTCCAGTTTCACTTTCATCCCTGCAAATGCCAGGTCGCCTGCTTCATTAAAATGCACACCAAAGATATCCGCCGGATTGACGCCGCGCCCCTGCGCGTATCGCCCGTACGCAGTGTGACCCTGCCCGAACGGCATGGCGATCGTGTCGGGACGAATGGCCGGATACAGATAAACCGGCGCTTCCACCTCCCCAGCCTCACTGATGATCTTCACCACATCGTCATTATCGATCCCAAGTTCATGTGCGGTCTCGGGATTGATCTCCACCCAGGTGTTCCACATGACAGTCGTTGTGGGGTCTGCCAGTTCCTGCAGCCAGGGTTTGTTCGCGCCAGCTTCGCCCAATGTTGGTGAAACGAATGGAATAAAGAAGAATTCACCTTCGCCGGCAAATTGCGCAGCCTCCACCTGTACTGCCTGACCCAGCGCGTTGTTCGCGGTAAGGGCCGTAAGCTCGGCGTTCTTCTGCCACCAGCCGCCATGCTGCTGGAAGTAGGCGCTGAACGAATTGATCTCGGGTGCAGTGAAGGAACCGTCTGGCTGACCCACGAGATTTGTCAATTTACTTTGGATGTAGGCAACCTCATCAGTGAACGGCAGAGCCTGGGCAAGCTCTCCACCCGCCAGTTGCGCGGCCGCGATGAATACATCCGCGGTGGCGCGCGTGTTCTGGAAAGGAGAAACTACAGGTTGCGCGCCCGAAAGCACAGACTGCGTAGAACCGGTCGCAACACGTTGATAGCCCCAGGACTCAAGTCCATGATGATCGGGGAAGACGTAGTCAGAGGCAGCGGCGGTTTCGTCCGGATATGTAGCGAACGAGATGACCGTTCCTACGTTTGCCAGTGCTTCCGCAAAGCCAAGCGACTTGGGCAACTCGAAGACCGGATTGACACCGTGGACGAATAAGGTTTTGATCTCACCACCCTTCATCCGCTCGATGAAATCGACCATTTGCTGCGCGCTGGCGGAACGGTGATATTCATCCTGATTGGGGACAAGCGGTGAAATGAACACGCCACCGGGCTTGCCGAAGTTGCCGGTCAGGGCATTGAGGCTTAGCACGGCCTGTGCAGTGGCAAGTCCATTATTCATGCCCAGGGCCGGGCCGCCCGGGATGGCGACCGGAGCAAATGCACTAACAACCAATTGTGCGATCTGCTTGAGCGCTTCGAGCGTCACACCGGATGTCTTTGCCACAACCTCAAGATCGACACTGGCAAACGCTTCGGGGATCGCCTCGCCTTTTGCTTCCGCCACAAGCCGACCGATCGCGGAGGCAACCATGCCTTCCGTTCCCGGAGCGATCGGGAACCAGTCATCCGCCTTGGAACCGGTCTGGGACATACGCGGCTCGAACTGGATGAAGTGCCCGCGGCGTTCCGGGTTGCCGCGGCGCATCTTTCCGAAGGCAAGGTTATAGGCAACCGGGGAAAGCCAGGTCTCGAGGAAATTCGCGCCGAAGGAAAGGATGAGGTCTGAGTTACCGATGTCGAAATAAGGCAGGCCTGCCTGACCGAACAGGTTTTCGGCTGCCTGGCTCAAGGTGGCACGCGTCTCGAACATGCTCCCCGCGCTAAAGCGGATTGGGGCCGCGGCGCCAATAGCATTGGCCAGATCGGAGGCCAGGTCAAAGAGGTGATCGGAAGTTGTTCCCATCAGGAAGGCAACACCAGCAGAGTCTTTGAGCGCATCGGCGACAACCTGAATGGCATCATCCCAACTCATGTTCGGCTGCGCATCTTGAAAATTGTCGTCATAAAGTTCCCCTACGCTGTGTGAGCGTTTATTAAGAGGCCCTCGAACGCGATTGGGATTGTATAAACCCTGCAACGCAGTTTGACCGCGCGAGCAGGTCTTGCCGCGGTTGACAGGATGCTGAGGGTTGCCCTCCACTTTGAGGGCGCGTCCCTGCATCGTGCGGACGATGATTCCGCAGCCGGCCGCACATTCGCGGCAGGTGGTGGCGTAATAGGTGCTCAAACCATTGTAGGTGTACTCGGGCATGCGCGAATACGGCTCGCGCTGCACATAGCGCGAGGCGGGCCCGCAGCCGGTCAGCACCGCGGTCGTTGCCGCGCCAACACTGGCAAGCTTGAGAAAATCACGCCGGGAGATTTTTTCACTCATAGTCAGTCTTTTCCTTTTTTACCCGGTTTAATAATGACAGGTGCCACAGTCCGTGAGCTTGATCAGTTTTTCCTGATCGTCTCCGGCTCTCTCGCGGTGACAATTTAAACACCACCCCATGTTCATCACCTGTGGGTTTCTGGCAATGTCAACTTTCGACATGTCGCCGTGACATTGCTCGCAATTCAAACCGGCCGCAATGTGCGGTCGATGTGTAAAATGGACAAAGTCCGGGACCTGCGCTACCGGAACCCACTCGATGGGCTTGTTGTTTTTAACATAGTTCACTAATACAGCTAGCTTGGGGCTCGTATTGGTAATCTGCATTTGCTGGTGACATCCCCAGCACTTCGTTTGGGTTGGCAGGCCGGGCGAGGGTCCGCGTAACGCACCGGGGTGACAATACAGACATTGGATGCCCAGGTTGACGTGTCTTTGATGCGTGAATTCAATTGGCTGTGCAGGGGATTGCTGTGTATAAAATATTCCAAATGCAGCAAGACTGAACAAAGATAACGCCGCAATAAGCACCGCTATCCGCCCCATTGGCTGTCTAAGCCACTCCAAAAAATTCCTGATCATGCATGCTCCTGTAACATGATTTATTCCTGCTACTGCATTATATTAAACAAATTACATCTTTTTGGTACACATTTTGCGTCTGTAATAACCTTAATTTGTCATTCCAAGAATCAATTGAAGCTACAATGGGAATGCATTCTTGCCCTACCGCTCGTCTCATTAATTTCTAAACTGTTCAAAACAAGCCAAAGACTAAAACCTATATTGGGTGCAGGCACGCACAACTAACACATGTGCGTCGCCGGGTAACACAAGACTCGCCCCGATCAATTTAAAATGATGGGACGAGTGGTATCTCCGGCAAATGTCAAACCTGGGACATGAACGCTTTCTCTCCTCGCGAGTTGTTATGCCTGTGCGGCGACGCGGGCATTATACTGCAAAAGCACCTGAAAGTACATATTGTCACAAGGTCCTCGACAGATGTGCGTGATATACTTAAAAAGACTTATGAAAAAATTTATGCGCCCCATCATCACACTGGGACTTGGTCTGGTCCTTGCACTGTTCAGCGCAGCATTAACCTATTCTGCACCGCCTGTCACGCAGGGGGATTTGTCCGCAGCAGCTCTTTTGATCCAACCTACAAAAACCCCACAACCGGAAGGTCTCTCTGAGATCGGCTCCACAGATGGGATCATCGTAATGGGATTTGTCATCGCGTTGATCATCATTATCCCCATCCTTATACGCAGAAAATCCTGGATGGAGTCACGCTAACCATTTATAACCTTGCGAAAGGTGGAACCGAGAGATCCACCTTTCGCAAGGTTTTCATTTCCAGGCGTTTGCTTTTGCAATTCGTTCCCCAAGCGGGGGGTGAGAATGGAACATGACGACCACCCATTTTTCCGGATCGATTTCCCCAAGATTCTGATTCGCTAACCGCGTGAACGCGGATGCGAATGCTTCCCGCTTCCCCGTGGCTTGCAACGCGTAATCGTCGGCCAGCCTCTCCCTCCAACGGGAGACCGCGTTCTCGATAGGCATGGTAATCAGTCCATACACACCGAGAATGAACCCTAATGCGGGGAACGCGGCAATATCGGCGGGACCGGTGAAGCCAAAATAACCAATCGCCCAATTCAATGCCAGTGAAGCAAGATAAAGACTCAGCGTCGTTGAAAGTGTACCAAACGCGATCAGAAACGGAATATCGCGATGGACATGATGTCCCAGCTCATGAGCAAGGACGGTTTCGATCTCGTCGATGGAAAATTCGTTGATGAGAGTATCGCCCAGGATAATGCGGCGTGTATTCCCGATGCCCGTCAGCGCGGCGTTGGCAGCCTTCGTCCGTTTTGACATGTCGAACTTGAACACACCCTTTACTTTTGTATTGGCGCGCATCGCCAGGTTGAGCAAGCGATCGGCAAGTTCCTTGTGTTCCTCGCCAAGCGGGACATATTTATTGAACAACGGCATGATCAGGATCGGCGCAAGGTTGGAAAGCAAGACACTGAACAACAGCAGCCCTCCTGCCACCCACAACCACCACAGGTCACCGGTGACGCGCAGGGCGAGATAAAGCAACTCGAGCAGGAGCAGGCCGAGGGGCAGGCCGACCGCCAATCCTTTGAGCTGGTCGATCACCCAATCCTTGAACGTCTGATTGGATTGGCCGAAGCGGTGCGGGAGGACGAATCCACTGTAGTAACCCAGAGGAAGATTGATGACGAAATAGATTCCGCCAAAGATAGCAACGAACAGCGCGACCAGCAGCCATTGATTCGTCGTCACGGTTGTCAGCCAGCTGCGGAGCGCAATTGCCCAGCCGAGGAATAACCATAAAAGAGCATACAACGCGTTGAAGAGGGTATCCACCAGCCACAAGCGGCGGCGGATGCGCGCATATTGCTTTGCCTGTTTTTGTCGTTCGGGATCAAGAGTCACATTCATACAAAAAATTATAGCATGGCTCAAAACATATCTGTCATTGCGAGAAGGCATTGGTTGCCGATGAAGCAATCTCAAATCATGCTACAGGAGATTGCTTCAGGCGTTGCCCTCACAATGATAGAAAACCCTTGACAAGCGACCGCTGGTCGCTATATAATAACACAGAAGCGACCAGTAGTCGCTATCAGGAGACTTATGCCAAAAGGTATCCCCCTCACAGAAGAAGAACAGGTCCGGCGTCGCAAGGAGATCTTTCACGCCTCCGTTCACTTGTTCCTAAGTAAAGGTTTCAATGAGACCTCGATGCGTGAGATCGCGGAAGCCGCCGGGATCGGGAAATCCACGCTTTATGACT
>DASTJG010000327.1:0-2278 GCA_035716785.1 Anaerolineales bacterium | reverse complement strand
TCACCCGGCTGACGCCCCAGATGGCAAACCCCACCAGTAGGATGGCTACACTCACGCCAAAGATCATGTCGCCTGCGATAAAGCCGCGCACCGGAGGCATATTTGGAATAATCGGCTGGCCCGCTGGACGCATGGGCTTTTGGGGATTCCGTTCACGATGGCGGGCTTGCAGCGCATCCGCAAAACGGAGGAGCAGTGCATCGACGTCCAGGTCGAGGAAGGTGGCGTAGTTGGATAACATGCCGCGCGTTTGAACGGTCGAGGGCAGCTCATCTAATGCGCCGCGTTCCAGCGCGTCCAGATAATGCGCCTTCACATGCGTATTCCGTTCCACTTCATCGAAGTGCAAACTTAGCAATTCGCGTCGTGTACGAAGTTCACGCCCGATCTCTTTGAAAATTTCATTCGAATTCTCAAACGGGCGATTGTGTATGCCTACTTCAGTAGGTACCTCTGGCTCCGGTTCTGCTCCAATGATCACCGGTTCACTTTCGATCACCGGCGATTCCTGTGGGGTTAGCGTGCGCCGTTTCATCCGCGCAGACAAGACCGAACCCAATCGATTAAACCAGGCTTTCCAGACTGGCGAAGCCGTATCACTCACCTCGGATTGCTGAGGCGCTTCCGGTGGTAAAGCAGTGGCTTCTTCTACAACCGTCTCAGGGATAGATCCAGGCGGAGCAACTGGTTCCTCCACATGTTCAGGTTCTGGAACCGATGCAATGGGAACAATCGTCTCTTCAACGATCTCAGGTCGCGCTTCGACAACGGGAGCAGAGACAGGTTCCATTTTTTTGCGACCGCGGCGTTTCGTTGGCGATTCAACGGAAGCAGACTGGGAATCAGAGTCCGCTTTTTTGCGGCGAGCCGGTTTCGGCTTGATCGGAACGGGGACTTCTTCAAGTGAAACGGGTTCGGCCTGAGGGGCCTCGGAAACCTCGGGGGTTGGAATCACTGGCACCGTGTCGATTGATTCGGTCGCCAGCGGAGGAGTTGCAGGAGTCCGATCTGCAGGTCCGATCACTTCGCCCGATGTTTGTTGAGCGCTCACCTCCCGCAGTTCATCAAGGATGCGATCAACATCCAATCCAAGGAATTCCGCATAATTGCGCAAATAGCCACGCGCCTGCACAGGCGAAGGCATGACAGAAATATCATCTGCCTCCAGCGCCTGTAAATATTGGACGCGAATCCTCGTTGCTTCGAAAACTTTTTCAAGCGTGAGGCGTTGTGCCTCGCGCTCTGCTTTGAGTCGTTGGCCGATGGTGTTCGTCATGATAAGCGCAGCAATCCTGCGGAAAAACGAAACATCACCAGCACCCCCAGCATGCGGGAATGGACTGGTGATGCCATGTGCAAATGGATAAGATTAGGCTTCTGCAGCTGGGGCAGGTACTTCTGTTTCTGTTTGCTGAGCTGGTGCCGCCTCTGCAGTTGCAGAAGCGGTCTCCTCAATCGTCTCACCTTCCCGATGGACAATGATCTTGACTTCTGGAACCAGGTCCATGGTCAGGCGGACATGCGCAGTGAACTCACCAAGATTGCGGATGGGCTGCATATCGATCTGCTGTTTCTTGACTTCGAAGCGAGTCTTTTCCTGAATGGCATTCGCCACATCCTGTGTGGTAATGGAACCGTAGAGTTTGCCTGTTTCACCGGCCTTGGCAGCAAAGACCACCGTAATCCCGTTGATCTGCTCGGCGAGACCCTTAAGCTCGGAATTCTGTTCCGTGCGGCGGATTTCAGCCTGTGAGCGGATTTTTTCTACCTGCTTGAGTGCGCCGGGGGTGGCGAGTACAGCCAATTTCTGGGGGAGAAGGAAATTGCGCCCATAACCATCGGCGACCTTCTTGATTTCGCCGGCGCGACCGAGTTTGTAAACGTCCTTGAGAAGTAATACTTTCATCTTTTAAGCCCTTTCGTGACTTTATGAGGATTTTTACACGAGCGAAGGGTACAACGCTCGGCGGGGTATTTTATCACACTATCGGTTCCTCTCCGCCAATCACTTTGGAAAAGCCTGTGGATTCAGCGGAAGATTCCAGTAGATCCATGTACGCGCCCTCCAGGAGATCGCTTCGCGCGACGCCGAGGCGTTCCATTAGATCTTCGGCGATCACCTGCCCCTCCGCGTCACTCTGTCCCTCTCGCATGACAACCTCTAATTCTATGAATTGACCCAAACCTTCCACGTCATCCAGATGCACGCGCGTTTGACCGACCAGATAAAGATAGCGTGTCTTCCTAACGAACCCGCGAATTCCATAGGCAAGCGCAA
>DASTJG010000326.1:0-7615 GCA_035716785.1 Anaerolineales bacterium | reverse complement strand
AAGACGATATCGAACGGGCGGTTCGTGACCGAGTATTCCGTGTCGGTGGTAATGTTCAGCAGATAGACGTTCCATGCACCGGTGCGATTGCTCTGGAAAACGATCCAGTTCGGATCAGGAGACCAGTATGCATTGACGTCGTCGGCTGTGTTCGATGTCAGTTGTTTACTCGTACCTGTTTTGACATTCAGCAGATACAGGTCCCAGTTACCATTGCGGTCACTCTGGTAGATCACGTGCTGGTTATCAGGGCCGACCATTGCGTTGACGTTGTTGGACTGGGTCTTTGTCAGACGCGTCTGCTGTTTACCTTCGCTGTCGGTCATATACAATTCCACGTTGCCGTCGCGGTTGCTCTGGAAGACAACAAACTTGTCGTCCGGCGAGCGGCTTGGACGGGTGTCCATGGAACTCTTCTTCGAAAGATTGATGACGTTGCTGCCATCCGGTGCTTCAACACCGTCCAGCCGGAAAATTTCGAGATCACCCGAGCGGAACGAGTGGAAGACAATCCACTGCGGACACGCTGGTCCTGGTTTGGCTGCCGGTTTGACCTCGCATTCATTCCCCTTACAGGGTGGGGGAACACAACTCGGGTCTTTTGCAGGATCGCAGGCGGGTGCGCAGCCCGGATCCTTGGCAGGGTCGCAGGCAGGTGCACAGGCTGGATCTTTTGCCGGGTCACAGGCTGGAGGAGGTGCGCAACTTTTATCCACGAGTGGATCACAGGCAGGTGCACAGGCTGGATCTTTCGCCGGGTCGCACGCCGGAGCGCAACCTGGATCCTTGGCCGGGTCACAAGCCGGAGGAGGTGCACAGGCTGGATCTTTTGCCGGGTCACAGGCTGGAGCGCAGCCCGGATCCTTGGCCGGGTCACAAGCCGGAGGAGGTGCGCAATTTGGATCCTTCGACGGGTCGCAGCTCCAGATCTGGATGTGAGAAATATCTTTGGAACCGGATCCTGTCGTCCAGGAAACGGTGCCATCCGCGTTGAGGGTGACACAGTACCCGCCATTGCAGTTGGTCGTTCCCGGCTGGGTAGGGACGGGAACATCAAACTCATTCTGACCGGCTTTGAACGTGATGCTGGTAACGTTGGCGCCGAGAGTCATACTTCCCTGGTTACCGGGGGAGTCGATCTTGTCACAATTGTCGGCCTTGTCGCATTCGGAGCCGCCGGGTCCTGATGGACCGACATCCCCTGAACCTCCGTCATTTTGTTTGTCCTTGCCGCCATCTCCTTCACTCGTACCTGTGCCGCTATCACCGCTACCTTTATCTTTATCACCGCCCCCATCCCCGCTGCCTGTATCTTTGTCTCCACCGCTATCCCCGCTGCCTTTATCCTTATCGCCGCCCCCGTCGCCACTGCCTTTATCCTTGTCGCCGCCCCCATCATCCTTACCCTTATCACCACCGCCATCATCCTTGCCTTTGTCCTTGTCACCGCCCCCATCATCCTTACCTTTATCACCACCCCCGTCATCCTTGCCTTTATCCTTATCACCGCCCCCGTCATCACCACCATCCTTGCCGCCTCCGCCGGTTCCGGAAAGCCCGTCATCGGCTGGCGCACAGGCTGCCAGCAACATGGATAGGATTACGGTTATGGCAAGAAGGGCGAATAAAATTCGTCCCCATTTCTGTTTTGAACGGTCCATATTTTTCTCCTTTGAATCTTCGATGAAAGATCATGAGTGCATTTTTGCTATAAGATTGCGTCTGTCTTGATGTCTCTCCTTTGTGTAACTTGTGCTGATAAGTTTTCCTATTTGCGGCGACTTGCCCAGACCAGTAAAACAATCAGGCTTGCAATGCCGACCCCCAGGAGCACGGTTTGGGGTTGAAATCCGGCGGTCCCTTGGACGGGTTCGTTGGCGGATGTCAGAAGAGGAAACACGATCAAAAGTGCTGCCAGAGTCACCCCTGCGAATGCCAGGGCGAAACGCTGGCGGGGGCGCAAAGCTTGCCAGAGGGATGAGCGTGAAGAGTCGCTCTTTCGGGCGCGCACTTTGAAGTCGGCTTGCATGCGCTTGAGCGTTTTTTCGTCCAGGGCTGCCTGAGGGATGCTTTGCTTGAGGCGCAGAACCGTTTCTTCGAGACCGCGCAGCTCATCGTCTGTGCGAGAGGCGGGTACGGATATTTCTCCGTCTAGAACGTGGTCTGTAAAATCAGCCAGCAGGTCATCCGGGCTGGGGTTGGTTTGATTTGGTTCACTCATCTTTAGTTATCCAATTGGTCGCGCAGGGCAGAGACGGCGCGCCGGAAAAGTGATTTGGTGGCTTCCAAATGCTGTCCGTTCAATTCAGCGATCTCGCTGAATTGAAGACCTTCTACAAAACGCAAAAGGATTACTTCCTGGTACTGCTCGGGAATTTTTTGGAGTGCTCTGCGAAGGGTGATGCATTCTTCCATCAGGTTGACTGTATTGCCGTCGCTGTGGTCACGCTTGTCGTCGAACGCAACCCTGGGGGCTTCCCGTTTGCGATTGATCTTGCGGTAGTATTCAGCTATTTTGCGATTTGTTAAGGTGCGAAGCCAGGTGCCAAATTGCGCTTCGCCACGGAACGATGAAAGCGACCGAAGCGCTGCGATGAAAACTTCCTGTGTGGTGTCCTCTACGTCCTGTTCCGGGATCATATAGCGAACGCGTTTATATACACCGGATAGATGACGCTGATAGAGTTCATTGAAAGCATTCGAATTGCCGTCTTTGAATTGTCTGATCAGGAATTCATCGCTTTCGGCAGGCTGAACAGTCATGGAGATTTAGTCCGTAAAGTTAGTTGCTGGAAGATGCAAAAAGGGGTTGGTCTGAGTTGGCTGATTCTGTTAAGGAAATGCCTTACCCAATGGGAATATAACATAAAACTTTGTAAAGAGCGCCGGTGTTGATTTTCAAAATAGTTAGGCTATAATCATTAACGTTATGATCACTTTGCATATAGAGAGGAAAAATGTCGAAAATTCTTTCGGTTCATTCATTCCGCGGCGGTACGGGCAAATCTAATACCACGGCAAACCTTGCTTCTCTGTTAGCTATGGGTGGGGCGCGGGTTGGTGTGGTGGATACAGATATCCAGTCCCCGGGTATTCACATTCTGTTCAACCTGGACGAGTCTGAGATGGTGCATTCGCTCAATGATTACTTGTGGGGCAAGTGTGGGATTAAGGAAGCCGCACACGATGTAACCGGACATCTCGGAACACATGTGAAGGGACAGGTCTTCCTGATCCCGTCCAGCATCAAGGCCGGTGAGATCGCCCGCATCCTGCGCGAAGGCTATGACGTCGGGTTGTTGAACGATGGTTTTCGCGACATCGTCGGCCAGATGGGGCTCGATTATTTGCTGATCGACACCCACCCCGGCCTCAATGAGGAGACGCTGCTTTCCATTGCCATCTCCGATGCGCTGATCGTTATCATGCGTCCTGATCAGCAGGATTATCAGGGCACAGCAGTGACCGTGGATGTGGCACGTAAGCTGGATGTCCCCAAAATGGTGATGATTGTCAACAAGACGCCGCAGGCCTTCGACTTCGATGATGTCCGTGCCCGCGTAGAGCAGACCTACAACGTCAAGGTCGCGGCTGTGCTTCCGCACTCAGACGAGATGATGACACTTGCCTCGTCAGGGATCTTCTCGCTCAAATACCCGGATCATCCGATCACAAAGGGACTCGAGGCAGTTGTCGCTGAGATCAACAGCTGACCAAGTTGACTGCAACTTTTAGGGGTGAATGGTTAATATTTATAACTTGAAGGCCGTGCGCCCCGCGCAGACCTTATCTCTCGCTATCTTTTACGAACCATAGCTTTGCAGGCTATGGTTTTCGTTTATACCTGAAAGACTACGATCAGCAGTTCAAGTTATCAATATCATCGGCGAAACACACAACGAACTTGCCGTCTATAAATTCGATCTTCGCCGCGTTGCACTTATTGGCCAGGTGCGGCATCTTTACTTTGATGTGCGCGAACGCGATGGCTTCGATCGCCTGTCCAAGCGTCATATTTGACCTTACAACGGTCTCGCCATCGGGCATGTAAAGCGCATGGCTCAAAAGAAAGTTTGGATCGAGTACGACCTGTGAGCCGTATTTATCGGGCCTGATAAAATTGCCTTTGCTTTTTGGCACTGATTATTACCTCCAAATCGAATACTCTTTGGGCGCGATCCAGGATCTTCTCTACAAGCTTGCCATAGAAATGTCCCCGGGTATCGCAACAATTAAAGAGGGGGTTGCCCATGTCATCGATGTCGCCCGGATAATATCCGGGGAAACAGAAGACATCGCCGCTGTGCCCCTCGACACCGTTCAGTTGAAACTCCAGATTGACTGCACCACAGTTATGTTCCACCCTCATAAGATCGACAACAGGCTCGCCATCTCCGCCAGTGAGGCGATTGGCATTACGTGAGAATAATGGTATCTGGGTATCGATAAAACTTTCTACATCCCTTGATTCGGGAATTGTATTGAACTTCCACACATAGACAGTCATGTTTCTTCTCCCGTGGCCTCGAACCACGTGCACTGAGTAGTTGCTAAACAAATTTTAAGTCTATTATAGAACATTTGTGCTAAAATGTGTAGCGGAGGTTACCATGAAAATCGGATCTATGAAAGAGGCGAACCTTAATACTGCAATAGAGATTTACCTGTTCGACTGCCGGGTTGCCGGCCTGGACCCTCAACTCATGACCGCCTATCGAATTGTTCTGTCTGCATTCACTTGCTTTACGGGGGATATTCGAGTGGAGGAACTGACCCCGGAACATGTTCGCCTGTACATCGCCAATCTGTCTGATGGTCCCAATGAAGGGGAGGAACATCTCCGTGCGGTCATGAATCACTATGCTGTGATCCATGAATGGATCCGCTGGCTGTGTGCCCAAAAGTTTCTCACCGAGCGCCACAGCAACGTCATCAAGCCTCCTCGTTCACTGACGAGGAGGCTTGATACACTACAGGCTACATCCGCGCTACCATCCATGCGACATGTGCTTGGTTGACGAATGTAGAGCGAGTGGAAGGGTGGGGTTCTTTGGGAGAAGGACATGTGAATAGAGTCAGACAATTTCCCATTCAAAAACTTTCAATAACATACAAAAGATATCCACTTTGCTGATCTGGCAGCGTAGATATCTTGCCCTGAGTGGGGTCTTATGCAATAATAAGACAACATGCAATGTCCTCGGTGTGATCATCCTGGCTTCACTGCAACTGGGACTTGCCCCCGATGTGGATTCAAAGGGGACTCCGAACAGCTGGAGGAACTCTCGCGCCTGAATTGGCTTCTGCGTGAGATGGATACCTGGTTTGAACTGGGAATACTCAAAGAGAATCCCGAGCCTTTACAGAATTATTATGCTGCGCGTCGCCAAACACTCCTAAGCAATTTGGGACTGTATTACCCACCCCTGGCAGGGGATGAAGCCGCTAAAGAGTGGATTGAACTTTGCCAGCATGAACACCTCTTTCAACACATTAGGAGCTGGCTGGATGCCGGTCATCTTAAAACCGGTTTTCTTCCGACACATTATGCCCGACTGCTCGAGCTGCGTGCCCGCCTGTCAGGTTACCAGGGGTCACCATATCCTGAAACAGACCGTGAGCGGCTGGACGAAATAAATTTCCTGCTCGACGCTGTTGACCGATTGAATAAGCGCGCTGAGTTCCTGCTGACTGCAAACCGGTTGGCTGCTACCGAATCTCTCTGGAAAGAGAAGCTCAAGCTGGAAAGTATCCTCAATCCGCCCGTGGAAGTCAAACCCACGATCGCTCCTGCGCAGCCTGAACCTGTTCCTGCACTCAGGGTGGAACCTGCACCTGTCCCGCCTCCTTCCGAGCCGCGCCCTCCCTTGCGGGAATTTTTGTGGCGATCCATTCTTTCCGAGCGGACGCTGCAGGCAGTTCTCTTCCTTGCCATTTTCCTGCTCTTCATCGCAGCGATTTCTTTTGTCATCTGGGGCTGGCGGGATTTCTCTGCTCCCGTACGGGTTGCGATCCCGGCCGGGTTCACGGCGCTTTTCTTTGTGCTCGGGTGGGTGGTCGGCAAACGGACTCATCTCGAGCGGTCCGCGATCGCGCTCAGTGCCATCGCTGCTCTCCTCATTCCCATTGACTGTTACACTGTTTACGCCAACTATGGCTCGCCGCCGGAGGGCTGGCCGGAATTCTGGCTGATCACATCCATCGTCTGTCTGGTGGCCTACATCCTGGCTGCTTTACGAATTCAAAGCCGCTTCTTCGGTTACATTACCGGGATCGCTGCCGGCAGTCTGCTGCTGGCTTTGCTCGAGGTCTTCACCGATCTTTCAGGCGACTGGTATTTCGCGGCGTTGTCGTTGCTTGCCGTGGGAATGATCCTTCTCGCAGGGAGATTCGCGAGACTCGCGAAGGCCGGGCGCTGGCAAGTCTTTGTTGAGCCGTTCCGTTACCTGGGGCTCTGGCTGCCTGCTGCTTTGATGCCGCTGACGCTTGGATTGAGGCTGCTCACGCGCGATACCTATGATGCCTTGCACTACGCCATGGCGATCAGCTGGCTCCTGGGCGGACTCATCCTTGCCTGGGGCGCGATCTTCTATCGCAGTCGCAGTTTGTCCATGTTGTCCGTCTCTGCTTTGCCTGTTGCCGTTTACATGCTGCAGGGCGGGATCTTTTATGAAGCCGGAATTAACTTTGCCTGGCATGCATTTGGACTTGCCTGTTTGACGCCGCTTTATTTGTATGCGGGTTACAGGCTGCTGGCGCATAAAGATGATCCCTTCCTTTTGGCTTTTGGGCAAACGATCAGGCGCTGGGCGAATGTGCTGGTGATCGTCACGGCTCTGCTCTCTCTGACCAATTTGACAAGCGGAACCGCGGCGGCGGCCAGCCATGCCGTCCTGGCGTTGACGATGACTCTCTCCGCTGTCATTTGGCAGCGACCGCGCAGCTTGTTCGCCGCGTCGTTCTTCTCTTTTACTGCCATCACGTTTGCCATTTCAGAACTGGACATCTCATTAAATCAGTTGGGGGTCGGCTGGATTTCGCTTGCAATCGCGCACATC
Organism: Anaerolineales bacterium; assembly: GCA_035716785.1. Lineage (GTDB taxonomy): Bacteria > Chloroflexota > Anaerolineae > Anaerolineales > Villigracilaceae > Defluviilinea. The sequence continues at coordinate 557 of DASTJG010000326.1, read as the reverse complement.
CTCCTAGTGCTGTTCCTGGCCCGTGCGGGTTCGGACATCGAGAAAAGAAAGCCTTTTTTAACTCCTCTTGTCATTGCTGCCTATTTCATGGCGGCATTGGCGATCCTGCCTCCCATCTTTATGTATGATGGGCAGTTGTTATCTTATGCACTCGGCAACTGGGTCATCATGTCGATGTGGGGAGCCTATCTTGCGTATCGGCAGCAGCCCGGTTTTATTCCCGTTGAGGCAACAGAGACAAAGGAACCACGCTATCTTTGGCGCTTGCTGAACACAGGCGCAATCTATCATTGGTTTGCATCCTTGTTGTTTCCCTTCTGGATATGGATCGTCACGAAAAACAATAAGTTTCCTGATGAAGTGCTGCCGCTACTGCTGACTTTGCTTGCCTGGGCGATGGTCATCTTCAGTCACAGGCTGATCATCCTCCCGAAGGAATGCCGACTCGCCTGGCGTGTGACCGGACTTGCCGTCAGTGTCGTCGCGCCTTTGGTGGCATTCGTCAACGTGCCGGATGGATACACTCCAGCCATCGCGCTGCTGGCGGTCGGATTGCT
>DASTJG010000325.1:0-2551 GCA_035716785.1 Anaerolineales bacterium | reverse complement strand
CACTCTTTGCTGCTGTCCGCCTGAGAGAGCAGTTGGCAATTTATAAGCATGCTCGCTCAGTTCTACCAGTTCGAGCAGTTCCATGGCGCGCTTCTCGCGCTGGCGCATCGGATATGTATTGCAAAAGTCCATCGGAAGCATGACATTTTCAATGACAGAAATCGTTGGCAAGAGTTGGAAGAACTGGAACACGATGCCCAGGTTGCGGCCACGCCAGAGCGCTATCTGATTCTCACTCAATGTATGCAGGGCTGTATTGTTGACAACGACTTCACCCGCGCTGGGGCGGTCGATGCCGGTGATCATGTTGAGCAGAGTGGATTTGCCGGAGCCTGACTTGCCGATCACGCTGACGAATTCACCGGCTTTCATATCCAGATCAATACCTTTGAGGGCCGGGAAATCACCCGCAGCGGTTTTGTAGTTTTTGACCACATTGCGCAGTTCGATCAGCGAGTGATTTCCGTTGGAACGATCAACCCCATTTTGAAGGGGTTTGTTTTTTATAAAGGGTAGGGTCCACATGGTTACCTCGAATTCTTGCTCCTTACCTAGGAGCCGCTCTAATCAGCAAATTTGACGACTGCGGTCATGCCCCAGCGCATGTTCGGCAGGGAGTCGGTCAGTTCGACAGTGACTTCGTAGACCACATCACCCTGCTTCTCCGAATAGTTTTGTCCGATCAGTTGGACTTTGCCGTTCAATATCTCTTCAGCGAAAGCATCCAGCGCGATCAGGACAGCCTGTCCTTCTGTGATATTGACCACATCCAGTTCGGTCAGGTCGGTGGTCTTGATGATCCAGCCGGAGAAATCGGCCACGGTCACGGCAATCGCCCCGGCATTGATCGATGAGCCGGCTTTGGCGTTCATCTCTGCCACCACGCCATCGAAGGGCGCAATGACCGAGAAGGCTGCCACCCCAGCCTTGGCAGCGTTCAGCCGTGCTTCCAGAACAGCCAGTTGCTCGCTGTCGATGCCATCTTTCAAGCGGTCGTAGGTGCGCTGGGCGGCTTCCAACTCTGCTTTGTTCAGAGCCAGATCATTCTCCGCTTCGATGATCCAATCTTCGGGCGCGGGTCCTTTGAAACTTTTGGTCTTGTAGCGATATTCGTACCCTTTCCAGGTTTGCACCAGGAAGGAGCGCGTTTCGGTCTGAGGAACTTTGTTCTCATTTTTGAGATAGCCCAAATAATCCACGGCTTTGTTGTACTCTTCCTTGGCATCCTTCAAGTCGATGACTGCCTGAGCCAGATCGGTGCCTGCCGTCTTTTGGAGGTCGTTCAAGGCCTGCTGGGCATTGACCAGTTCGAGCTGGGCAGCCGCGTAGTTGGTATCCGATTCATTGCCCAGGTGGATCAGAGGCTGTCCTTTCTTGACCGCCTCGCCTTCCTGCACCAACACTTCGCTGATCACGCCGCTGGCGGTGAAGGCGATCTCGGCGTATTGGATAGGTTCCAGGCGTCCTTCGGCGACGATGACGCTTTCAGCCCCAACAGTGGGAATGGGCGTGCTCGGAGCGGCGGCTTGCCCGACGGCTGTGCCGCAGGCAGCCAGAAGGAGCCCTGCGAAAATGACAAGACATAGGACAAAAAGGTGTTTCATGGTTACATTCTCCTTTCGAATAATCCACGATCGTGATTCTTTACTGTTTGCAGTCTGAAAGAATGCTCATTCATATTCTTTCTCCTTTGTTTGATAACTACTTGGACCTTGCGATATCTAAACTTGCCGGATGGATATCAACACGATCCCACATCCATGTAGTCGCCGGATCAGGCCAACCAACCCGGACTGATCCATGACGAGATTGGAAAAGGTAGTCACCTGGCTATCATCGACCACGATTTCAACAGGAACTTTCACATCCCCAAACCAGACCAGCCAGGAATCACCCAGTTGACCATAAATTTTGATCTCATATTTATTTTGCGAATTCAGACTCATAGATTGCGACATATCTATTCCTTAATAGTGGCTCACGCCAGTCCGAGAACGAGTCCCAGGATCAGAAACAGGAAATATACGGCCTGCCCGTTATGCAATATGATTGGGAACCAGTTACTGTGGAAGCGTTTGCCTGCGAAGGCTACGACCACACCAAATACAATATTCGCCAAAACGGTCCAGGGCTGGTGAAGATGATAGAACCCAAACAACACACCATTCGCAACCCAATCCCATTTGCCAAACACCCCTTGCATCCTGGGTAATAGCACGCCGCGGAATAAAAATTCCTCCCCCAGGAAATTGCTGAATAGCGACGACACAAAGAACAATCCCAGCAGATCCCAGGCCCCAATCCACTGGGCGCGCAGTTCCGGTGCAAACATTGCAGACAAGTCGTAACCCTTGGGTTCGGCAAAGAACGGAAAGATCGCCGTCCACAGATGGTCGAGCGCAGGTTTAACGCCTAATTCCAGCAGGGCAACCAATAGGAACAGGGGAATGATCCACCACCATAGGGCTTTCTTTGTCTCTCCCGTTCTCGGGGAAACCGGATGGTTCAGCCAGAAACGGCGGCGGATCGTGCTCAGCCGGATGTCCCCTGC
>DASTJG010000324.1:0-23061 GCA_035716785.1 Anaerolineales bacterium | reverse complement strand
GGAGACAACAATGAACATACATGACGACCCTGATGACATTGAATATAACAAAGCCATGGAATTACAGATGCGTAAAATCTCTGACGAGCAGTTCCAGAAGTTCGAAGGCTACGCTGCAGAGATCTTTTCGGCGTTTGGCATGGATGTGAACACAGCTTCCACCAAAGATACGCCCCGGCGCTTTATCAAGGCGCTCTTTGACGCGACGGAAGGCTATGATGGCGACCCCAAGCTGCTGCGCATTTTTGAAACCGAGTGCCGGGGCGAGCCTGATTGCCGTCTTAGCCAGGTGATGGTGGGGCCCATCCCCTTTTATGCACTCTGTGAACACCATGCCCTTCCTTTTCACGGGAACGCGTATGTGGGCTATATTGCTCATGAAAACATTATCGGCATTTCCAAGCTGACGCGCATGGTTCGACTTTTCTCCAAGCGCTTTGCGGTTCAGGAAAGGATCGGTCAGCAAATTGCGGATACGCTGGAAACCATGTTGCACCCGCACGGTGTGGCTGTCTTTCTGGAAGCTCGTCATCTCTGCATGGAAATGCGCGGAGTGCGCGAAACAGGATCCATGACCCGCACAACTGTCTGGCGCGGCAATTATGCGAATGACGCCTCGCTGCGCTCTGAATTCTTTACGGCCTGCGGGTTGCAGCGAAATGAGAGGTAAGGGAGGGCAGCCTTGCTAAAGACGAAGCGCGTGTACGAAGATGCAAAAGCCAGTGACGGGGTCCGGTTCCTGGTCGAACGGCTGTGGCCGCGCGGCATCAAAAAAGAAGACTTGAAGGTGAAAGCCTGGCTAAAGGACGCCGCTCCCAGCTCTGGCCTGCGGCGCTGGTACGCACATGACGTCGCCAAATGGCAGGAATTTCAGGAACGCTACCGGGCGGAGTTGGAGGCCAAGCCGGATGCCTGGCGTCCCATTCTTGAGGCAGTGGAACATGGTGATGTGACCCTGCTTTACAGTGCCCGCGATCTCGAGCACAACAGCGCGCTTGTACTTAAATCTTTTTTAGATGAGTATATCTAGAAGTGACAAAAATCAGGCATGAGAAATCATGCTTGTACAAGGAGTAGAACATGGAACGCAATCCTTTATTGGTACTTGAGACATTTGGGCAAAGCCTCTGGGTCGATTTTATTCGTCGCGGCATGCTGACCTCCGGCGAACTAAAGCAATTGATCGAGACGGATGGGGTCAGCGGTGTGACCTCGAACCCGTCGATCTTCGAACAGGCGATTGCAAAAAGCAACGATTATGACATGTCGATCCGGGCTCTCACGTTGGAAGGCAAGACCCCGGAGGAAATTTACCAAATCCTGACCGTGGAAGATATCCAGATGGTTGCCGACCTCCTGCGTCCCACCTATAACCGGACAGATGGGCGAGATGGCTTTGTCAGCCTGGAGGTCTCACCGGGTCTGGCCTACGATACAGATGGCACCCTCGTGGAAGCCCGCCGGCTCTGGTCTCTGGTGAACCGTCCCAATGCGATGATCAAAGTGCCGGCGACGCACGCGGGCATTCCGGCGATCCAGCAGCTCACAGGCGAGGGCATCAATGTCAACATTACCCTGCTCTTCGGACTTCCCCGTTATCGGGAAGTGGTAAACGCGTACATCGCCGGCTTGGAAAGCCTGGCCGCTCGCGGAAAAGATCTCAAGCAGATTGCTTCTGTTGCCAGCTTCTTCCTCAGCCGCATCGACGTTCTGCTGGACCCTGAGTTCGAAGCAAAGAGGCTGGCGATCGTTCCCAAAGCGGATATCGCCGCGCGTTTGCCTGGGCAGGTCGCGATTGCCAGTGCGAAAGTGGCGTATGAGATCTACAGGGAGATCTTTGGCAGCGATCGCTTTAAAAAACTTGCTGATAAAGGGGCACGCACGCAACGTTTATTGTGGGCGAGCACCAGCACGAAAAACCCTGCCTATAGCGATACCAAATACGTGGAACCTCTGATCGGTCCGGACACGATCAACACGGTGCCCATCGAAACCTTGACCGCCTACCGGGATCATGGAAATCCCAGGCGAACGTTAGACCAGGATGTCTCCGAGGCATATAAACTATTAGCTGCCCTGCCGTCCCTCGGGATAGATTTGAATGAAGCGACCGAGCAGTTGGAACAGGAGGGCGTGAAGAAATTTAGCGAAGCCTTCGAACGCCTGATGGTTTCTTTAAAGGAAAAACAAGTCGGCATACGCGAGCTGGCTGGGCGTTAAAGTTCATCCACATTTCGGCTTGCTGGATTAAAATACCTGGAAAACAGGCGGAGAATATTCTCCGCTTGTTTATATTTAGGAAGAAGAATGAAAGTGGAGCCCCAACCTTTTCACCGGGTACCGTGTATACATCTTGTGAGCGCTTACCAAAACAATGGAGAAGTCCATGGATGATGTAGAATCCATCCGTCGTCTCAAACGCGGCGACCTGGGTGGTCTGGAAATGCTGATGGAACGGTATCAGGTCAAGGCGGCGCGGGCCGCGTTCCTGATCACATACGATGAAGTCCTGGCACAGGATATCGTCCAGGAAGCTTTCATCCGGATCTATGAACGTATCCATCAGTTCGATGAATCGCAATCATTTGAACCCTACCTCATTCGCAGTGTCATTAACGCTTCGTTGAATGCCGTTCGGGATCACAGGAAATTTACCTCGCTGGATCACGATACGCATAAATTGGAAAACCTTTTGGACCGCGCGGACTCCGTGGAAACACAGGTGGAATTTGCACAACTGCAACAGGAGCTCCTGAACGCGCTTGCCCAAGTTTCGCCACGCCAACGGGCCGCGATCGTCCAGCGCTACTATCTCGATATGAGTGAGCGGGAGATGACACACAGCCTGGACGTCGCGCCAGGCACCGTCAAATGGTTGTTGAACGCAGCCCGCGGACGCTTGCGCCAGTTGCTTGGGCAGAAAGGCGAGTCAAATGAATAAGAATCGATACACCGTTTTAGACTCTGCCGCCAGTCTCTATATCCCGGATACCCTTGATCTGTTCCCGCAGGTCAAAGCCCAACTCGCTCAAAGGAGAACGTTTATGCAAACATTGCGCGCACGTCCCGCGCTTGCAATCGTGCTGGCTTTCCTGGCATTGATCCTGCTGACCGGTGTGGCGTATGCTATCAGCCGTTCGCTGGGTTATATCCCTGGCATTGGCTTCGTAGAACAGGGAGCGAAAATTCGTGTGCTGGCAGAGCCGGTCAGCCAGACGCGCGAGTCCATCACCGTCAGTATCGAACAGGTGATCGTCGACTCGCAGCGCACGGTGGTTGTGTACAAAGCAGAAGGACTTAGCCTGCAGGCAGCCAACTCGCAGGGCGAAGGAGCAGATACGTACCACGATAACCTTCTTCGCCTGCCCGATGGGACCTTATTACAAGAAACATCTCTGACAGGTTATGATGGCACGCCCGAACCACTGATCGATGACCTGACGACCGAAAATGGCTGGCCCAATTACGTGCGTAGACTCGTCTATCCCGCTGTCGATCCACAAATCAACGAACTGACACTGGTACTGCCCGCTTTGCAGAATATGCCCGCCGGTGCGGCTCCCGAAAACTGGGAGATCACCTTTTCTCTCAAACCTGCCCCGCCGGATATGATCGTCATTCCAATTACAGTACTGGCGTCGCAGGCTGCACCCGTCACAGCCGATACCCCTCCGGCGGAAGCAACTCAGGCCGCACCCCTTTCGAATGTTTCAACGCTCAATGGGGTGACGCTTAGCCTGGATAACGTGATCGAGGTGGAGGATGGCTTTATCTTTACGGGCAAAATAAAATGGGAGGCTTCACCTTTCCCACCTCACCAAGGTTTGGGGATCAACTTCTCAGAGGTCCTTACTCTAAGCGATGGCAATGGACAAAACGTCCCGATCGAGGAAGTTCCGCTGAATGCTGCTTACAATGAGGAGCATGAAAGGCCCTGGTCATTCCGGACGGATCGCAAAAGCTTTGTCGGACCGCTGGTCTTCAGCATTTCAGCGCTCAAAACAAACTTCACAACGCCACCATTTGAATTTGAGCTTGACCTCGGCCCCAATCCACAGGTCGGTCAGATCTGGGAACTGAATCGTGAATTCCCTACCGGCGGGGAAGCAATTCGCATCCCATCTGTGGAGTTGGTAAAAGATAGCAACAGCAATAATTTCTGTCTTGCTTTCGATCTCGAGAACACGACCTGGGGAGGCTTTGTCAAAGACCTGGATTCCGATCCTGCCGAAAGCATTGACTGCTACGACGAAAACGGCAGGAGCTATGGCGGTTCAGGGTCCAATGGCAAACCGATCAGCATATTCACGCAAACGGTCGGGTATCACGGGATCCCCTCAGGATTGCATCGCTTTTCTCTCGACGCGTTTGCATCCTTTACTCTCCCCGGCCCCTGGCAGGTAGCCTGGGAGCCTCCTTTGTCTTCCGAGCCAAGTCCTACGGCTGTCCCTGAGGTGTGTTTGACTCTCGACAAATGGAATGAGGTGATGGGCCAGAACGAGGCATTGCCTGAGAGGCTGGGAGGCAAAGTCCTGACAACTGTCAATGAAGGCAGCAACCTGCCAGCCATCTACGTCAGCTCTCTGGATGGTACGAACTCTCAGAGGATTGACGAAGGCTCCTGGCCTTCCCTTTCCAGGGATGGAACTCGCCTGGTCTACAGCAGTGTGGATGCATTGCGTATGGTCGATCTCGCTTCCGGACAAATCTTTGGATCGGGAATAGACGGTTATGGCGCGATCCTATCGCCGGATAACAGCCGCATCCTGTATACGACGACTTTCAACTTATACGTGGTCAATGTCGATGGTACAGGATTGCAAATGATCGATACCGGTGCCGCCCAGGTGATCGCACCCGTAGGCTGGCTGCCTGACAACCTGACCATCATCTACAGCGCAATGGGCGGAGATGGGTTTCACTACAAAAGCTACAACCTGCAAAGCGGAGAGCAAAAAGAGCTGTTCGTTGCAAATAACAAAGCAGGTCTTGGCGCTATCTCCCCGGATGGGCAATGGATCGTCTTTAGCGACCGTGTCTTCGGTGCGCTGGCTCCGAGCACTTTCATCTCCAAGATCGACGGTTCCGGCCGCAGGCAGATCACGGCGCCGGAAATCATGTCTGCCGTAGCTGCAGCCTGGAGCCCGGACGGTCAATGGCTGCTCTTCAACGTATTCAATCCGGATGAGACTCAATCTCACGTACTTGTGAATCCGTTCACCTGCCAGGCCCTGCGTGTGAATACGATCAAGGGCATGGTGGAGGATTGGAGTCCGTAGAAGGCAAGCACAGGTTCCCTGCAGGGTTAACATCGATGCTTGTGTCGCATACCTGCGGGGAACGGTCAATGGTTTGTCAGTCTATGTGACGGTCAACAAAGGTTCTGGCAAACTGGACATACTTATACACATCGGCAAAATTCGTTGCCAGTCCGATCGAAGCCCGCAGCGCTCCGGTGGTCTTGCCATCGATCACGTGCAGGAACTGCTCGAACGTCAGTCGGTCCTTATCCTGGAAGCAGGGAGCCAGGGTCTCTTTTGTAAAGCCAAGTGCGACCTCGCGCGCACCGGGGTTGCAGTGACATCCCGCCCGCAGGGAAATGCGTTCTTCATTCGCCAGCCGCTCCACATCGTTACAGTCGAACAGCCGACCAGCAGGGTCGAAGAAGTTGACCTGAACCGTCCCGCCGCGCGCCTGGATGTTTGGCGGCCCATACAGTTGGATCAGCGGACTCCCATTGCTATGACGAAGCGCCAGCAGTTGTTCGATCAGCCAGCCGGTCAGGCACATGACGCGGGTATGGATCAGATCGATGCCAATCGACTCGATCCACTTGAGCCCGATCTCGATGGCCGGGATGCTCAGATAGTTCACGGTGCCGTCCTCAAAGGAGGCGGCACCCGGAGTCAGATAATGATCGAAAGCCACGACGGAGGAAAAAGTAATTGTACCGCCGGAATACCAGGGACGTCTCAACTTTTGGAGCGCCGTTTTCCGCACCAGCAAACAACCGATGCCGGTTGGGTAACCGAAGATCTTATAAAATGAGAGGTCTACAAAATCGGGATGCCAGCGGCCGAGGTCCAGCCGATTGGAGGGTGCAAAGGCCGCCGCGTCCAGCAGCACGTCCCAGCCTTTGGATTGCGCCTCCGCGATCCATTTAAGCGGGTGCTGCACACCGCTGAAATTCGATTGGGCGGGATAGGCAAACAGGTTGTTCCTCCCGGGGCGCGCCATCACCAGGCACTGCGCCAGAGTAGCGGTATCCGCGCGCAGATCCGGGGGCAGAATCGGAACATAAGTCACGGTTGCACCTTTGGCACGCGCGAATTCACGGATGCCATTCACCGAGTTATGGTTGTCGAAGGTCAGCAAGTAATGATCGCCCGGTCCAAAGGGATAGGACTCGCCCACGAGCTTCAACGCGCCGGTCGCGTTGGCAGTGAAGATCGCTGTATATTCATCAGGAGAAGCGTTGAAGCATTGCAGAACATACTCCCGCGTCCGCTCGACCAGATGCGTCATCGCCAGCGAGGTCAGGTTTTGGGAGTGGGGGTTGCCGAAGATGCCATCGTTGAGCAATATGAGGTGCTCGCGCAGTTGGGATTCGGCGTATAAGGCGCCACCTGTGTAGTCCAGATAGACATGATCCTGCCGGTTCAGGCGCGCATATTCAGTGGCGCGTAATTCATCCAGTTTTTGAGTTGCATCAAAGTCCGTGTATGCCTGCCGGAAGGACTGGAAGTCCATTTCCATTTGATCGAAATCAACCTGCAAATTACTTTTAAAACTTGTAGTCGCAAACACGCTTTCTGTCCCTTTCACTCCCAATACTATTAGCGCCAGTTGATCAGTACAGCGCCACTGATCGTCAGCAAAATGCCGACTACCTGGATGCGCGAGAGATCCTCGTTGTAAAGCAGCACGCCAGCAGCCAGGACGATCAAGGCATAGAAGGCGGTCTGCAAAGCGCCGACGATACTTAATTTCCAATCGGCAATGAATGCGATCGTAAAGAGTCCGATCTGCAGAAAATACAAGACAACCGCCCCCAACAGCCAGGGACTGCTCAACGCATCTTTCAGATTGCCGTGGGCGGCTGCTTTCTTGAGCAACACATCCGCCACGGCAACCGCAATGACAGCCAGAAGCATGAGCAGTACTTGCGCGAATTTCAGTATGCCAACATTACCAGTAATCATGTTTTCACCATCCAGCACATGCGCGTGATGACCTGTATCTTGTGGTGCCCGGAAAAATTGAGCGGCAAATACTTCAACCAGGCATAATTCACATTCCAATAATTAACTCAAGTTGCTACTGTGAGGCAATCTGGAGAAGTCCTTCTGCTTTTTGCCGCGAATTACACGAATTGTCGCGAATATATTAAAGAAGCCGCGCGAATTCGCGAAATTCGCGGCAAGAGTTTGGTTCTGTTGCGCGTGACGACAATAGGGTAGCAACTTAGGTTAATTAGATAAAATGTATCATAATTCCTTAACCCATTGGAACAGTTCCAAAGTCCTAGTTGAGCATGGTAATATTCCTTTGGGTTGGGAACATAATTCCCGCAGAGGCGTCCTAGCACTGGAAGGAGGGTTGCCATGCCAGACAACCGAAAGAATGTCATCGTCGTCCTTGGGGTTTTCATTTTATTGTTGGTGAGCGGGGTGCTTGTATTTGTGACAAGGTCTCAACCGGATATTATCACTCCAGGGAGTGGACGTTCCACGCCTGTCGCCGATGAAGAGGGGACGCCTACATCTCCCGGCGATCAGGAGGCAAAGTACGGGATCGATGTCCAGCTCCGGGAGGGCAACCCTCAGTCGCAGACACCGGAAGCACGGCCAGTGGCGACCGGGGAGCCGCTTTCGCCCGAAGAGATCGACCTGCTCCTGTCGCGCCTGCCAGACCTCGGCGCGGACCCCGGCGAACAGACCGAGTTCAACTTCCCCGTGGAGCTTCTGCCTCCGCCACGACCGGGGGAAACGATCAAGGAGTCCTTCCCGCCTGCTGAAACGGGACCAGCTTCCGGGCCGGTCTCCACCGGCCCGCTTCAGGTCCTGCGCTACGCCCCCGAAGGGGAAATCCCCATCGCACCGTTCGTCAGCGTTACCTTTAATCAGCCGATGGTTCCCATCGGGACGCTGGGCGACCTGGCAGAACAGGATGTGCCGGTTAAGATCGAACCAGCACTCACCGGGACCTGGCGCTGGCTGGGTACAAAGACCCTGACCTTCGAATACGATTCCGAGCTGATCGACCGCCTGCCCAAGGCGACTGAATACACTGTCACTGTTCCAGCGGAGGTCAAATCCGCCAGCGGGGAAGCACTGGCCGAAACTGTGACATGGACGTTTCGGACTCCACCGCCGCAAGTCGTGACAACCTATCCTGCCAGTTCCCCACAGCCGCTCGAGCCGATCTTTTTCATTGCCTTCGACCAGCGCATCGACCCGGGCGCGGTGCTGGAAACGATCCAGGTCACGGCAGGCGGCCAGCCTGTACGCGTGGTCCTGGCGAAACAAGCCGAGATCGATGAAGATGAGCAAGTCAAACAGCTGGTAGAGAATGCAGTTGAGGGACGCTGGCTTGCCTTTCGGGCGACAGAAACATTTCCCACCGAAACCACGATCAATATCACGATTGGTCCTGGAACCCCTTCGAGGGAGGGACCATTGGTTACGACCGCGGCTCAGTCCTACGGTTTCTCCACCTACGCGCCCCTGCGGATCGAGGATCACAACTGCTCCCGGTCGGACGACAAATGCCGGCCCTTCACTCCTTTCTACATCCAGTTCAACAATCCGCTCGATGAAACCGTATTTGAAGAGGACATGCTGCGCGTGAGCCCGGAAATCCCGGGAATGTTAGTCAACACGTATGGCAACTCGATCAGCATCAGCGGGGAGACGAAGGGACAGACAACCTACACCGTCACCGTTTCAAGGAAGTTACAGGATGTATTCGGCCAACAGTTGGGAGCAGATACCCGCGTCACCTTCAAAGTCGATAAAGCCGAACCGTGGCTGACCGGACCGCGCCAAAACTTCATCACTCTCGACCCAAGCGCGCGCGAGCCGGTCTTCTCTGTGTATGCAATCAACTACAACAAGCTCGATCTGAAGGTCTATGCCGTCCAGCCCACGGACTGGCCCGGGTTCCTGGACTATCTGAACCAATGGCGCTCGACAGATGTAAAGCCCAAAATGCCGGGCAAACTCGTGGCAGACAAGACTCTCGGTCTCGATATGCCCAGTGACACCCTGACGCAGGTGGATATTAAACTTAGCGAATATATGACCGGAGACTTCGGCCATTTTGCGGTGATCATCGAACCGCCCGCCGGGATGTTCGAAAGCGAGAACGATAAATACAGGCGTTACTCGCAAACGATCATTACGTGGGTGCAGGTCACCCAGATCGGTCTGGACGCCTACACCGATCACAGTGAGATGGTGGCATGGACGACCGACCTCGAAGACGGCGCGCCGCTGCAGGGCGTGAACATCCAGCCGGATCAGGGAGGCTCAGCGGTCATCAGCGGCAAAGATGGCGTGGTGCGTTTCTCCATCCCCTCCGGGGCAAGTTATTTGATCGCCAGCCAGGGCGCCGATCAGGCTCTGCTGCCGCGTTCGATCTGGGGCGGAAGCTGGAGCGCCAGTCCGCCGCCTGATACGCTGCGCTGGTTTGTATTCAATGATCGCCAGATGTATCGCCCCGGTGAGGAAGTGCACATCAAAGGCTGGCTGCGGCGCGTGGGTGAAAGGCAGCATGGCGATGTAACACTTGTCGGCGGCGAAGTAACTTCGATCAACTACCAGGTAACTGACCCGCAGGGGAACAAACTCGGTGACGGACAAGCCGAAGTGAACGCCCTGGGCGGTTTTGACTTTGTCTTCACAGTTCCTCAGACCACGAACCTTGGGACGGCTCAAATCATGTTTACCGCTGTGGGCGGCCTGAGCGGGCTGGCCGGGACTCAATCGTACCATCCGTTCCAGGTCCAGGAATTTCGCCGCCCCGAGTTCGAAGTGACCGCGCGCAACGAAACGAGCGGTCCCTACTTTGCCGGCGATGAAGCCATGCTGGCCGTCGAGGCGAAGTATTACGCGGGCGGCGGCTTGCCGGGCGCAGATACGACCTGGCAGGTGAGCACCTCTCCCGGCAATTATTCCCCGCCTAACTGGCCCGACTTCACGTTTGGAACCTGGCGGCCCTGGTGGTTTTACTACGATGAGATTTATCCTCCCTATCCCTACAACAGCGGGGCACAAGCAGACACCTTCACAGGCAAGACAGATGCCTCGGGCACGCATTATTTAGGCCTCGATCTGGTCCCGCAGGGCGACCCCACCAAAGATCCTCAGCCGCAAAGCGTGGTGGCCCAGGCAACCGTGATGGACGTCAACCGCCAGGCCTGGAGCAGCACCACGACGCTGCTCGTCCATCCGGCGGACCTGTACATTGGCTTGCGCACGCAACGTTACTTCGTGGCGCGCGGCACGCCGCTTAAAGTCGACTTCATCGTCACGGATCTGGATGGCAATGCCGTCGCGGATCGTCCGGTGGAAATTAGAGCTGGACGGATGGAGTGGAAGAACCGCAAAGGGACCTGGGTCGAGGAGGAAGTCGATGTGCAGACCTGCACACTCGTCTCTAAACTCGAGCCTGAGACATGTACCTTCGAGACGTCCCTCGGAGGAAGCTATCAGATCACCGCGCTTGTAACGGATGAATCCGGTCGCAGGAATCAAAGCCGCATCACGCGCTGGGTCAGCGGCGGGCAGCGACCTCCATCCCGCAAGGTGGAGCAGGAAAAGCTCACGCTGATCCCCGACAAGGAAACCTACCAGCCCGGCGACACGGCACAGATCCTGGTGCAGTCGCCGTTCAGCCCGGCCGAGGGACTGCTGACCGTCAGCCGCAGCGGCATTCTGTACACGACGCGCTTCGAGATCAAAGAGGATTCGATCACTCTCGACATCCCCATCGAAGAAGAGCACATCCCCAACCTGAACGTTCAGGTGGACCTGGTCGGTTCGGCGCCGCGCACGGATGCCAACGGCGAGGTGATCGAGAACGTGCCGCCGCGCCCGGCCTACGCGACCGGTCAGCTCAACCTGAGCATTCCTCCGCTCGAGCGGACCCTGTCGCTGCAAGTGGAGCCTGATCAGACGGCCCTAGAACCCGGCGGCGAAACCACATTGAACGTGATGGTAAAAGATGCACGCGGCTTGCCGGTCTCGGATGCCGAGCTGGCTGTCGTTGTCGTGGATGAAGCCATCCTGGCACTGACGAATTACCAGATGAGCGACCCGCTGGATGTCTTCTATGCGGACCGCTCATCCTACCTTTCGGCGGTCTATGCCCGCGCGAGTATCATCCTGGCGGACCCACTGGCACTAGCAGCAGAGCAAAAGCCCATGGCAGCCCAAGTGGAGTTGGATGGCGAAGGCAAAAATAGGATACTGTCCGCCATGCCGACGATGACCGCAGCAGCGACAGAGGCCCCGGCTGCAGAGTACGATAAATCCGCAGAAGGACAGGCGCAGGCGCCCATTGGTGTGCGTTCTGATTTCAACCCGCTGGCGACCTTTGCTCCCACAGTGCGGACTGGTTTCAACGGGCAGGCGCGCGTTTCGATCAAACTGCCGGATAACCTGACGCGTTACCGTATCATGGTAGTGGCAGTGGATGACAGAGGCAATCAGTTTGGCAGCGGTGAATCCAATCTCACTGCGCGGCTGCCGCTGATGGTGCGTCCCTCCGCGCCGCGCTTCCTCAACTTTGGCGACAAGTTCCAGTTGCCTGTCGTATTGCAAAATCAAACCGACGAGCCGCTGACCGTGAACGTGGTCGCCCGGGCCACCAACCTCGAACTCGAAGATGCAGGCATGCGCGTGACCGTCCCTGCGAACGACCGCGTCGAAGTCCGCTTCCCTGCCTCCACCGTGATGGCAGGCACGACGCGCATCCAGTTCGCGGCAGCCTCCGGAAGGTATGCCGATGCCGCGACGATCGAGGTGCCCGTCTACACACCGGCGACAAGTGAGGCATTTGCGACATACGGTGTGATCGACGAGGGCGCCGTTGCGCAACCTGTCATGTATCCATCCGGTGTCTTTCTGCAATATGGCGGACTGGAGATTAACACTTCCTCCACGGCGTTACAGTCCCTTACTGATGCAGTGCTGTATCTTGTTGCTTACCCATATGAATGTTCCGAGCAGTTGTCTTCGCGCGTGCTGGCAGTTGCGGCCTTGCGCGATGTATTGACCGCCTTCAAAGCAGACGGATTGCCCTCCCCTGAGGAAATGGAAAAAGCCGTCGACCGCGACATCAAGCGCCTGCAGGGCATGCAAAACTACGATGGCGGATTCCCCTACTGGCGGCGCGGGTTCGAGTCCATTCCGTTCAACAGCATTCACGTCACGCACGCGTTGTATCGTGCGCAGGAAAAGGGATTCGATGTCCCGGCGGATATGCAGCAGAACGCGCTGGTGTATCTGCGCGACATCGAAAGCCATTACCCCGACTGGTACAGCCAGAGAACACGCTGGACCCTCAGCGCCTATGCCCTCTACGTGCGCGATCTCAGCGGAGACCGCGACGCGGCGAAAGCCGAAAATCTTTTGCGCGAAGCCGGGCTAGAAAATCTGTCGATGGAAGCCATCGGCTGGTTGTGGCCCGTGATCGACGACCCCGAGCAGCTCGAGGCGATCCGCGTTTACGTGAACAATCACGTCGTCGAGACCGCCGGTGCTGCCAACTTCACGACCGACTACGACGACCAGACCTATCTGCTGCTCAGCTCGGATCGCCGCACCGACGCCATCCTGCTGGACGCGCTGATCGAAGACAACCCGCAAAGCGACCTGATCGTCAAAGTGGTCAACGGCTTGCTGGCACACCGCACCAAAGGACGCTGGGGCAACACGCAGGAGAACGTCTTTGTGCTGCTCACACTTGACCGTTACTTCAATACCTATGAAGCCGAAACGCCCGACTTCGTGGCGCGCATGTGGCTGGGAGATACCTATGCCGGCAGCAACGAGTTCCATGGCCGCACAACGGATCGGCACGAAACGCTCATCCCAATGAAGTATGTATTATCCGAAACCTCCGCGGGCGGCGGGACACAGGATCTGATCCTGAGCAAGGATGGACCGGGCCGGCTTTACTATCGCCTCGGCCTGCGCTACGCCCCCGATGACCTGAACCTCGACCCATTGGACATGGGCTTCGTAGTCCAGCGCCGTTACGAGGGCGTCGATGACCCCGAGGATGTCTATCAGGATAGTGAAGGCCTCTGGCACATCAAAGCCGGGGCGAAGGTGCGGGTCAAGATCACGATGGTCGCGGACAACCGCCGTTATCACGTGGCGCTCGTCGATCCGTTGCCCGCCGGGCTCGAGATCGTCAACCCGTCGCTGGCCGTTTCAGAGAGCGTTCCACAGAATCCAAACGATTCAAGCTATCGTTACGGCTGGTGGTGGGGCACATGGTACCAGCATCAAAACATGCGCGACGACCGCGCCGAAGCGTTTACCTCTTTGCTCTGGGATGGAGTCTACGAATATACCTACATTGCCCGCGCGACGACTCCCGGCACGTTCATCGTCCCGCCTGCCAAAGCCGAGGAGATGTATTCGCCCGAGGTCTTTGGTCGCAGCGGCAGCGACTGGGTGGTGGTCGAAGTGAAGTAGAAAAACGCCCCGAACCAAAATACACATGACTCACCCCGAAATTAATTTTCAGGGTGAGTCTCTTTTTAAGAAAAAAAGGGATGTGGGTGCCGTGGGTTCTCGCCACGAATTTACGCGAATCCCCGGCACCGACCCGTGATTTGCTAGGCAAATCAGGCGGTGTGGCACGAATTTTGAAGTGATTCGCGACAATTCGCGGCGACCGTGCTTTGTGAATCGGCGGGACAGGGATGTCGTTTGTCCTTGGATTAAGTTTGGGGTTAATCATGTTTTATTAATAACAGCTTCTTAATAAAATGTTCAAGCGTATGAAGTATACTTTTCTCGGTTGGAGGAAAATCAATCTTCCGTCATTGCGAGGAGCCCTTGGTCGAGACGGTCCGTCGAGACCAGGGCGACGAAGCAATCTCTATTACAGTATGTGGGATTGCTTCGCCCGCGCTTCGTCTTCGGGACTCGCTTTGCTCGTCCTCCGCTCAGCGCGAATGGGCTCGCAATGACAGGCTACATGAAGGGAGAACCTATGGCACACAAAACGATCGAGATGAAACATGACAAGAAGATCGCCCTGGTGGCGCACGACAACATGAAGAGGGATCTGTTGGAATGGGCAAAATATAATCTTATCCTGCTTAGCCACCACATCCTCTATGCCACCGGTACGACCGGTACCCTGCTGGAGAGCGAATTGGGGTTGAACGTTATCAAACTCCAGAGCGGCCCGCTCGGAGGCGACCAGCAGATCGGCGCGATGATCGCTGAGAACACAATCGATTTTCTGATCTTCTTCTGGGACCCGCTGGAGCCGCAGCCTCACGACCCCGACGTCAAGGCGCTACTGCGGATGGCCGTCGTCTGGAATATTCCGATTGCCTGCAATCGCACCTCGGCAGACTTTATGATCTCCTCCCCGCTGATGGATGAAGAATACAAGCGGTTATTGCCCGATTATGACGAGTACCGGACGAGGGTAATAAAGTGACAGGGATGAGGGGATAGAAGAAAGAAGTTAGAAGATGGGGGAAGTAAACTACGCGGCAGGGGGACAAAACTACGGAGCGGGGGAACTAAACTACGAAGGAGGGGAACGTGGCCGGAAAGCGAGGAAACTAAATCGAGAGGTGCTCCAACAAGCCTGGAAAGCCCTCTAATTTCAGTAAATCACGAATTTACCGTAGTAACGACTTTAGTCGTCGAACTTACATCAAAACAAGGTACATTTTGCTCAAAAGAGCGACTGAAGTCACTACTACAAACTGAATCTGTGATTTACTGAATTTAGTTGGAAGGCTATCCATGGAACCCGGAAAGCTGTCCGATTTAGATGGAAGGCATTCCGTGAAATTCGGTAAGCTGTCTGATGTAGTCGGGAGGCGTACCGGAGAACTCGGGGCTCTTGATGCTCGGCAAGGGTTTGTAATCCTGTCGAAAAAGGGGAGGGACTGGCGGGTCGAAGGATGAGCGCTCCACCCCCGCCCTGCAGGGAACTATCATATTTCAGAAAATCCTGCCCGATTGCAGCGTTTTGGAGTATGCTTCAACGACATCGAACATCGGCAATAGGATAAAATCTGCTCATGACCGCACCCGACACTGTTAAAAATCTGGTGGAACACTTCGAGCAACATCGCGACGCCTATCGTTCGGGAAGATACAACGAGACGCAGCTGCGGCGCGAATTCCTGGACCCCTTCTTCGAAGCCCTGGGCTGGGACATCTTCAACCGGCAGGGCTACGCGGAAATGTATAAGGATGTCATTCACGAAGACAGCCTGGAGACCGAAGGGGAGAACAAGGCGCCGGATTATGCCTTTCGGATTGGGGGCACACGCAAGTTCTTTGTGGAAGCCAAGAAACCCGCAGTCAACATTGAAACGAATATCCATCCGGCCTTTCAGTTACGGCGCTATGCCTGGTCGGTCAAACTGCCGTTGTCCATCCTGACAGACTTTGAGGAGTTCGCGGTCTATGACTGCCGCCTCAAGCCGGATAAGGGAGACAAGGCTTCGGTCGGTCGTGTCAAGTTGTTTTCGTACAGGGATTACATCGAGAAATGGGACGAGATCAACGCGAGATCGAGTCCACGGACAGGCAGATCGACAGTCTGGTCTATAAGTTGTATGGGCTGTCCCCCGACGAGATCAAGATCGTGGAAGGGAAACAATAATTGTGCATGAGGCTGCCTTTGTCATTTCCGGTGTTCTTGCGGGGATGATAACGGAAGAGGAGATCAGGATTGTTGAAAGCTGATCGAATTTTAGAAATTCTCGATCATCACAGCCGCCTTTTCTGGATTACGACAGGGATCACGTCCATTATCCTGCTGGGGATCATCGACTATCTCACCGGGTATGAAATCAACTTTTCATTGTTTTATTTAGCCCCGATCGCGGCCGCTTCCTGGTATGCAGATCGCAGGCTGGGGCTGACGATGTCCGTTCTTAGCAGCACCAGCTGGCTGATCGCAGAGATGGCAGCAGGACAAAGCTATACGCGCCCGGCCATCCATCTTTGGAACACGATGATCCGATTCGGTTTTTTCGTTCTTGTGACCTATCTGCTCACCGAGCTACGAAGAGCCCATGAAGTACAGCGTTTGCTTGCGCGTACCGATTATGTTTCAGGTGCGGTAAATGCCCGTCACTTCAACGAATTACTGGAGGTGGAAATTGCCCGGGCGCACAGATATCAACTCCCCCTGACAATGGCCTATATCGACGTGGATGATTTCAAACAGGTGAATGACAATTTCGGACACGACACCGGCGATGAAGTGCTTCACTTCATTGTGAGTGTGCTGCAATCCCAACTGCGCAATACGGATATTGTTGCCCGGATGGGCGGCGACGAGTTCGCCCTGCTGCTCCCCATGGCCGGGCAGCCCGAGGCTCAGGCGGTTATCGCCAGGCTCCACGCGGACCTGACGCAGCAAATGCGACAAAAAAACTGGCCGGTAACGTTCAGCATCGGTGCGGTCACCTGTCTGACGGCGCCGCCTGCGGCGAAGGGGCTGATCAAAATGGCGGACGAAATCATGTACGTGGTAAAGAACAGCACGAAGAACAGCTTTCGATTCCTCATCTACACAGACAATCAGGGGCAGGATGATAAGGGAGCGTAGGGTATGGCGGATAAAAAGAAAGACAAAAACAATGTTTTGCCCTGCCTGGTGGTGTGTCAATCATAAATCTGTAATTTGTAGTAACGGCTTCAGCCATTCATTCTCCGTCACAGCGACTAAAGTCGCCACTACGATTCCTAAATTCAGGTGTGACACACTACTCGTTTTGGCAGGGCAATTTCTTTTCCTCAGCTGCCATCAATATGCGGATGCGATGCGCAGGATCGCAGCCAGACTCTTTTCCACATCCTCTTCGGTGGTCATCCACGAAGAGACGCTGATGCGCATGGCCGTGCGTCCCTGCCAGACGGTGCCGCCGCACCAGCAGGTACCATCCTGCTGGACAGCTTCGATCACCTTGCGCGTTTTATCCGGATCGCCAAAGGAGACCAGGACCTGGTTGAGCTGCACATCGTTGAGCACTTCGTACCCGCCGGCGGTCAACCCTTCTGCAAAACGCCTCGCGTGGCGGCAGCAGCGTTCGATCATCTCCGCCAGGCCGGCGCGTCCCAGCGAACGGAGGGCGGCCCAAATTTCCACGCCGCGCGCCCGGCGCGACATCTCCGGTGTATATTCCATGGGCTCGCGCTCTTCACCCTCGAACAGATAGGCTGCCGGACTATGAGTCAGTGCTGCCCGCAAGTCTTCCGCTCGGCGGCAGAAGACCAGTCCGCTATCGTAGGGCACATTGAGCCACTTGTGCGCGTCGGTCGCCCACGAATCCGCCTCACGGACACCTGCAACCAGGTGAGCACGCTCAGGAGCCGCAGCAGCCCACAGGCCGAACGCGCCATCGACGTGCACCCAGGCGCCAGCCTTGTGCGCAATGTGAATGATCTCTGCCGCCGGGTCGAACGAGCCGGTATTGACGTTCCCGGCCTGGATGCAGACGATCGTGGGACCCAGGATCCTGGGCAGGGAATAGGGTCGCATCCGGCCCTGGTCGTCCACCGGGACGCGCACGACGCGCTCCCTTCCCAGCCCCAGCAGATTCAGCGCCTTGAGCAGGCTGACGTGCACCTCGTCACCAACGATCACTGTGATGGGCGGCGCGCCGAACAAGCCCTGGGCCGCCACATCCCAGCCGGCCTGCTTGAGAACAGCATAGCGCGCGGCTGCCAGTCCGCTGAAGTTCGCCATCGTCGCGCCGGTGACGAAACCACCGCCGGACTTTGGTGGTAATCCCAACACGTCCAACAACCAGGTCAGCGCAACCTGCTCTACTTTCGCTGCGACTGGAGAAGCCGCTTTCACACCGGAATTTTGATCCCAGGCCCCGGCCAGCCAGTTGGCAGCCAGTGTGGCAGGCAACGTTCCGCCTAAGACAAAGCCAAAGTAACGCCCACCGGTGGAGGTCACAGTTGCCGGGGAACCGACTTCGTCCAGGAGCGTCAGCACCTCGCGCGGGTCGCGCGGCGTTTCCGGCAGGGGTTCATCGAAGGCTGCCAGCCCGCCCACCGCCTCGGGCGCGGGAAAGACAGGGCGTTTGTCCACCTCGGACAGATAGCGGGAGGCCCGCCAGGCAACATCTTCCAATAAGTTGTACTGCTCTCTCTGCTCACCAGAGATACGCTGCAAAAAAAGCGCATCCGGTGATTTTGATATGATTTGGTTTTCCATATTTATCCTTATTCAAATTCGGGCTCGAAGGGTAACCTCAGTCGTCCGGCCGAGCGAACTCCGAGAGCAAAGTCGACAGCCTCGGAGGTTGTCATTGCATGTCCCACAGCGCGCACCCGTGCAAAAGCCATCGAACCCAGCTCATCCCTGAGCACGGAAATGGTTCGCTCGTAGTGAGCCAGCTCATCGGGCGGCCAAGCTCCTCCAGAAGCCTCCATCGCAGCATCTGCCGCTCCAATGAACATTGCCGCACGGTCGAAATCACCCAACTCTGCCGCGACAGCAGCCAGCCCGTTGAGGTTCCACGGGATGGACATATTGTCTCCGCGGCGGTAGTTGATATCCAAAGCTTCGTGCACGAGTGCTTCAGCCTCTTCAAAGTTCCCCAGCTGTCGCTCGACCATGCTGAGATTGTTGGATTCAATACTGACAGTGGCGAGGTTTCCACTCTCATGGGCGAGGGCGATTCGCTGGCTCATTAACTCACGTGCTTCCAGAAAGTCTCCTGCCATTTGCATCGCTGCGGCGAGTACGTGCATGGCGCTGGAACGACCTGCCTGGTCGGCTGTGCCCTCGGTGACGGTGAGCGCCTCACGACACAACCGTCGCGCTTCGGCAATATCTGTCCGCAGTGCGATGCGCGCCAGGCCAACCAGGGCCAGAGCTATGATGGTGGGGGTGTCTCGCTGGCGGCCAAGCGCAAGGGCGAGATGTTGAAGGGAGGACGAGCGTTCGTCTTCCCCTCTCCAGAAAGCCAGGTACCCCGCGTCGAACAGCGCCCGACCGCGATAAACATCATCACCACCCGGCATAGCGAGGACTTGATCGAACCAGACGGAACCTTCCACCAGACGCTTTGTCGCCATCCAGAAGGGAACGAGTGAACTCACCAGACGAAGTCCTTCATCTGTGCGCTTCTGGCCGATGAACCATTGAATGGCTGACAACAGTTCATCGTACCGCTGATCGAGCTGCTCGAGCACAACCCCGGACTGAACACCTCGCAACTTCTGAACGGACTCTTCGGCGAAGTTCAAAAGCGATTCCGCGGTTTGCACCGTCAGCGGCGATTTCGATAGGAGTTGATTCTCCATTTTTGATCCTTATTCAAATTCGGCCTGTAAAGAATACTGCACGGCTACGCTACGTAAGTGCTTTTCATTTTGCAGGCTTAATATTCTGATTCATACGAAACAGATTCTGTGGATCGTATTTGGCTTTAGCTTGCGCCAGACGAGCATAATTCTCGCGGTAAGCAGCCTGCACCCGTTCCTGGCCTTCATCCATCATCATGTTGACATAGCCTCCCCCAGCCGAGAAGGGATGCAACGTTCGCCAGTATTCCTTCGACCAGGCGATCGTACGTTCATTATTGACCGGATCGGGATCCACACCGACGATCACCTGAACGAAGTTGGCGTCGCGATAACTCCAGGCGGTTTCTTTCTTACCCATGTTCTGAGCAGCGCCATTGATCGGATACAGGTGCATGGTCGAATGGACGGTAGGCAGTTGTTTGGCGTATTGGATGTGATGTCCGATCGCCTCATCGCTCAAGTCCGTCACGAAATCAGCATTCCAGTACCACTGCAAACCGGGCGGGTAGAGTCCGTCGAACATACTCTGCAGGGTTGGGAACGGGATCGGGCCGGCAAAGTCTATTGCCGCCGGGGCAATTTCCCGGATCGGCTTGAAGACCTCTTCCGCCTTTTGTTGGTCGCCTGTATAACACCAGACAATGACGGCCATCTTTTTAAGGTGATGCTCCTGAGGGAACATATCCGCCGGCGGAACATGGTGGAAACCAAACCAGCCGTTGAGATCCTTTGGATTGCTCAGAATCAGATCACGCCAGAAACGCATGACCTTCTCCGCGTGCTCCACCGGCCAGAAGATGGGTCCGCCATAGACAGTCTCGCCGACCGGGTTACCCCGAAACAGGAAGGAGGTGACCACGCCAAAATTCCCGCCTCCACCCCGCACCGCCCAGAACAGATCCTTATTTTCCTTCTCGTTCGCCGTGACGAAGCTGCCATCGGCCAGCACCATATCCACGCTGAGCAGGTTGTCGATCGTCAGGCCGTATTTGCGGGTGAGGTAGCCCACGCCGCCGCCGAGGGTGAGTCCGCCCACGCCGGTGCTGGATACGAATCCGGTGGGCACAGCCAGACCAAAGGGATGAGTTGCATGGTCAACGTCGCCCCATACCGCACCGCCCTCGACGCGCACTTCACGGCGTGCAGGATCCACCCGCACTCCGCGCATCTCGGAGAGGTCGATCACCAGTCCGTCGTCACAAAGTCCAAGGCCCGCTCCGTTGTGACCTCCACCTCGCACAGCCAGCGGCAGCTTGTTTTCGCGGGCGAAGTTAACCGCCGCGATCACGTCCGCCACACTGGTGCAGCGCGCGATCAGGCCCGGCCGCTTATCGATCATACCGTTGTAAACTTTACGCGCTGCCTCGTAGTGTTCATCCCCCGGGAGGATGAGCTTGCCGCGCAGGCGGCCGGCAAGCTCCTGTACAGTTGTTTGGTTAAGATCACTGGTTGAAATTGTCTGTTGAACTGTCATATTTTCTCCTGACTACTAAAGGTTTTCACCGTAATCATCGTTCGCTATTTCTGCCACATCCTTGGAATGAACCTCGGCGTGCGCTTGCGGTACTCGCGGTAGGCCTCGCCGAAGAAACGCACCAGGTCACGCTCTTCCAGTTGTATGGCAATCAGGATGTAGGCGCTCGTCATCCCCGCGAACAGCAGATGACCGACCGTCATATGCGGCGTGGACCAGAAAGCGATCAGGAATCCCAGCATAATGGGGTGGCGGATGAGCTTGTAGAGCACCGGTGTGCGGAAGCCCAATTCGGTATGGGGCTGCCCTCGCAAATGCAGGAACACCTGCCGCAGGCCGAAGAGATCGAAGTGGTTGATCAGGAATGTACTGAACAGCACGGTGAACCAGCCGAGTCCTGAGAGTCCGTACAACAGTCCACTCACGATTGGATTGCTTACCTGCCAGATCGTATCAGGTAATGGGCGCCACTGCGAGAACAGCAGGATCAACGCCAGGCTTGCCAGCAGGACATAGGTACTGCGCTCGATGGGACGCGGCACGATCTGTGTCCACCAGCGCTTGAACTGAGGTCGCGCCATCACGCTGTGCTGCACGGCAAACAGGCTCAGCAGAAGAAGATCGATCAACAGCGAGGCGCCAATTGATGTAACGGGGCCCGAGTCGATGGATTTGGGCACGACCAGGTTCTCGACAAAACCGATCGCGTACAGGAACGTACCAAAGAACACCAGATAGCAAAGCACGCCATAAAGAAAGGCCGCTACGCCTGCGATCCCACGCGTGGACGTGGTCGGTTGTTGGTTGGCAATAGAACTTGTCATGGTAATACTCCTCATACAAATAAAATTTGGCGCATCAGCTTGTCGCCATTCGACAGAAGGGATTCCCGGCAATCCAAGAATTGATGAGGGAAGAATATCCCCAACCTGTCTTTTTTTCGTCTCAAAATTCTCGAGGAAGTGGGGAGTTTGAGATCACCAATATCGATAGCGACGCCAATACGTCCATGGAATGAACGATCTCATCTTAGCAGTCTTCTCTGCCAACGCCATCTGTAAAGGGTTTATTTAGGGGTTTATTTTTGGCTTAGTACTACAGTACGTCCAGTTCGCGCGCGCGTGTCAGGGCCTGAACTCGATTATTTGTCCCCAGCTTGCTGTAGATACTTGCAGTATGAGCTTTGACCGTCCCGACTGAGATGGTCAATCTCTCGGCGATGGCAGGATTGGATAACCCATCCGCGATCAGCCGCAATACTTCCAGCTCGCGCGGCGTCAAGTCATCGGCATTATGCTGTCCAATCGTCCTTATGGTTTTGACTCCCTGGGCTTGCAGTTTTTCCCTCAGATCATTTGCAGCCGGTCGGGCGCCGAGCTGTTCGAAGATTGCCAGCGCTTCATGTTTGGCAGGTCTGTCCCCATCCATCAGCGCCAGCGCGCGTTCAAAGGGACAGCCGATCCGCTGCCACTCCTCGGCGGCCTGTTGCCACTCGCCCCGGATCATCAAGGCGTAAGGGCGCGCCAGGCGATCGATAGGAACCTCCGTCCTGCCGGCCCGCCACATCCAGTACGCGAGCGGGCCAAACGTCCAGGGATCGTTCAGATTCATGGCAAGCTCATATCCGGGAAGCGCTTCAGCAATGGTCCGCTCTGCATCGCCCTGCCACCAGGCAGCTTCTGCGCGCGCCGCAGCGACGGGTCCAATCCGCTGGAGTTCATCAGTTGACAATACCCGCGAACGGAGGCGGTCCAGAAGTTCTGCAGCCTCCGAATCGCCCTGGCGTACCTTCAGATGTCCAAGAGCAATAAATGCCGGGAGCGAAGTGGTGGTTAAACGTCGTGATAACCGAATGGCTGCCCGCGCCTGTTCCTCCGCTTCCAGCCAATGACCTGTGTCGAAATACATTTGCGCCTGCCAGCCAGATAAATAGATGGTGTAAAAATCCACGTCCCTGGCAGTTGTGTACTCAAGCCCCTCCGCCAGCCAGCGTTGTCCATCGGAATACAGGCGGGAGCGGACACAGTTCGAAGCCAGATT